>JAFSCH010000062.1 GCA_017436865.1 Lachnospiraceae bacterium | reverse complement strand
CTTACTTTAACATTCATTGTAGATACCTCTTGTATTCTTTAGATTTTACCAACGGGTCAGGTCAGTAATAATCTAAATTTACTTGAGGTATTTTTTTATGTCAATTTCTTGACCTATTTAAAGTATACAGGAAGCTCCTAAATTCTAAACACCATATATACGGCAAATTTATTATAAAATACGTTTTTTTTCATGACAAGATTTTTACAAAAAAAATGTGCCTTTTCAGCACATTTTTGCTTAACTAAACTACACTTTCTTACGCACTTAGCAGTAAATGCTAAGTGCTGTGTGAACAGTAACCATTTTTGTTACTATATATTTCTATAATTTCCTAAAAAACTTCGCGTTCTTTCATTATTTGATGCAAATACCTCATCCGGTGTACCTTCTTCCACAATAACACCATCTGCCATGAAAATCACTTTATCACTGATTTCCCTTGCAAATGCCATCTCGTGTGTAACGATAACCATAGCAATATGAAGATCCGATAACGACTTGATTACTTTCAAAACTTCCTGTGTCAACTCTGGATCCAAAGCAGATGTCGGTTCATCAAAAAAAAGAATCTTTGGATGAAGTGCTAATGCTCTCGCAATAGCAACTCTTTGGCACTGTCCTCCAGAAAGCTGGCAAGGATAAGCATTTGCTTTATCCTCTAATCCCATTTTCTTTAACAGCTCATACGCCTCTTTCTTTGCCATTTCCTTATCAACCTTTTTCACTCGTACAGGTGCATCCATAATGTTTTGAAGTACAGACATATGAGGAAACAAATTGAAATTTTGAAATACCAGTCCGAAACAGTTCTGTAACTCTTTCAACTTATTTTTTGAAGCATAAACAGCCTTTCCATTCACTGACCAAGCCGCCTCTTCTCCTAAATATTCTATGCTTCCACTATCTATTGTTTCCAACAAAGTTGCACAACGAAGAAGAGTTGACTTTCCTGAACCGGAAGGCCCAATAATAGAAAGAATCTCTCCCTCTCTCACTTCCACTGATATATCTTTTAGTACATCCAGACCATCAAAGCCTTTCTGAATATGATTCATTTTCAACAGACTCATCTATATTCTCCATTCATTACTCGCATAAACCGTTACTGTTTATGCTTCTTATCTGTAATAAGCAAGCTTCTTCTCTACAAATTCCATAACCCATGCTACTACGAAATTAAATACGTAATAAAATAATCCTGCAGCAACAAATGGCATCATGCTTGTTTGTGAACTTGCTAATGCTTTCGCAGTGGTAAACATTTCTGCAACACTTATCGTGAAAGCAAGCGAAGTATCCTTAACAAGTGTAATTACTTCATTGGTTACAGACGGAAGGATTCTCTTAATGACCTGTGGTAAAATAATAACAAAAAATGTCTGTATTTTAGAGTATCCTAATAATTTGGCCGCTTCATACTGTCCAACAGGCATTGACTGAATACCACTTCGATAAATTTCTGCAAAATATGCTGCATAGTTCAGTACAAAACCAATTAGTGCCGCCCATATTCGATACTCATTTGTTACCTTAATTCCAAAAAGATAATAAGGTCCAAAATAAACTACCATCAGCTGAAGCATTAAAGGTGTCCCACGCATAATAGAAATATAAAATTTAATAAAACCTGATAACAGCCCGTTTTTGCTCATACGCCCTAATGCAATCACTAATCCCAATGGAAGTGACAACAATAACGTAATCACAAACAATTGAATGCTGACTCCCATTCCTCCGGCAAGCTGCCAAACAATCTCTGCGAATGTCATAATTGACTCCTATCCTTCCTTTATATATAACGAAAGAACTGTATCTACTTTCCTACTGTTGTGATATCTTCTCCAAACCACTTTTCAGAAATCTTTTTCATTGTTCCGTCTGCTGCCATTTCATTTAAAGCCTTCTGAACCTTATCTCTAAGTTCTTCATTTCCCTTTTTGAAACCAATTCCATACTCTTCACTAGCAATGGACTCTTCTAAAATAATACAGCCATTCTGTCTTTGCTCAATCTGATAACGTGCTACAACAACATCCATAGCAATCGCATCTACTGCTCCCATTTCCAAATCCATAAATGCTGTATTGTAATCTGGTGTTGTCTGCATCGTTCCAAAGGTATCCATTAACTCCGGCATATCCTTTAATGCAGCTTCAGCCGAAGAATCCGCCTGCACTTCTACTGTTTTTCCTGCAAGATCTGCTAATGTTTTAATACCAGACTCAGCATTTACCACAAACACCTGTGTATTATTCATATAAGGCTCCGTCCATGTATATTTGTCTTCACGTCCATTCATTGTAAAGCCATTCCAAATACAGTCGATTGTACCGGATTCTAATTCCATATCCTTTGCATCCCATGCTATCGGCTGAAGCTTAACCTCCATTCCCATACGTTTTGCTGTCTCTGCAGCAAGCTCAAGATCAAATCCCGTAAACTCACCATTTTCATTTACAAATCCCATAGGCGGAAATTCCTGATCAAACCCTACCACAAATTCATTATCTGTTTCTTCCTTCTTTCCACATGCACTTAAACTGCACATCATCATACCTATTAATAATACCTTTAAAAGTGTTTTCTTCATTACCATTTCTCCTTATAAATACTCTTCCTGCATAGTTGCACATACTTTACCATAGTAGCACAATAAATTTTTAATGTAAACAAAGGAAAACAAAACAGTCGAATATACTATTTTTTTATTCCTCTGCATAAATTGTAAAAACAACCTATGTCGGGGGACATCTATGAAAGATTACATCGAGGAACGAGCAATTGCTATTGCCAATTATATTATTGAACATAATGCAACCGTTAGGCAAACCGCCAAGCAATTTGGTGTAAGCAAATCCACGGTTCATAAGGACGTTACAGACAGACTTATTGAAGTCAATCCTGATCTTGCAAACGCAGCTAGGAAGGTTCTTGATGTCAACAAATCAGAACGACACATTCGTGGCGGACTTGCCACCAAAGAAAAATATCTGCACATGGTACATGTCTAAGAAAATAAAAAACAGCCATATAAGGCTGTTTTTATTTTCAACTTATGTTACACAATTCTTCTTACCGCGAGAATCTCGCGATACGTCGCATAACCATATTTTATTCCTGTTTTGGCTGAACTTGCATGAACAATTCTACCATTTCCAATATACATAGCAACATGTCCCGCATAGCAAATCAAATCTCCTGGCTGCGCCTCAGCATAACTTACTGCCTTTCCTACACTTCGCTGCTGATAAGAGGTTCTTGGAATGTTATATCCAAACGCCTTGTATACAGCTTGTGTAAAACCGGAACAATCTGCACCACTGGTAAGACTTGTCCCTCCTAATACATAAGGATTTCCTACAAATCCACATGCATAAATCGCAATATCTTTTCCCTGAGCACTACCATTGGCTGCAAGAATCGATTGTTTATCTACCGCTGCTGTTCCATTTGCCTTCACGGTTGTATTATTCTTCTTAGCTGCCTCTGCTTTCTTTCTTGCCTCTTCCTCAACCTTTTTCCTTGCTTCCTCCTCTAGCTTGGCAATCTTAGCATTCTGCTGTTTAATCTGTTGTTTATAGACAAGTGCCTGCTGCTTTGCCTTTGCAATCTGTGAATCATATTCTGCACTGACTGCCTCTAACTCCGACATAGTTTCCTCCATACCAAGCTTTTCTTCCTCATACCCCGCCATAATAGCTTCCAGCTCAGAATGCTCAATCTCTAAAGCTTCCTTCAGCTCCTCTACCATGGCTCGGGTTTCCTGATATTGTGTCAGAAGATTTCTGTCATACACATATAACTGCTCGATATAATCTGCTTTATTCAAAACATCCTTCATGGAAGTAGCATTCATCAATATATCCAAATAAGAGCTGTCACCATGCTCATACATAAACTGAATACGCAACTTCATGGCTTCATACTGATTCTGCTCGTCTTGTATAGCAACCTCCAAGTCACTTTCTGCTTGTGCAATTTCTTCTTGTTTTACGGCAATCTCATCCTCTAATATGCTAATACTAGTCATCATATCAATAATCTGCGCTTCCAGTTCACTCATCTCATCCTGCAAACCTTGCTGTTCGCTTTCTAAATCACCAAGCTGTTCATCAATTTCTTCTAATTTTTTTTTATCTTCTTCTGTTTTCTTTTTCAAGTCACTAATCTGATCAGCAGCAACGTTCCCTGCCATATGAAATACAATCACAAAAGTCAATAATACACATGCATATCTTCTGATTCTTCTCTTCATGTAAACATCAAACCCCTTTGATAAAAGTATAGCAAAAGAAAAAGGACAAGTCCACTGACTTGCCCACTTTACATTTTATTTATTCTGCAACCTGTGTAGTAGCTTCTGCTGCTTCCTCTGCCATAGCTTCTTCCTCTGTTATGGTTTCTACCGTTACCTTTTCCATCAGCCTCTCCATTACCATATCTGATAGAATAGTATTTCTGACCGTTGACTCGCCTATCACTTCAATAAATTCATCTACTGAAGTATTACCGTTTAATAAGGCATTTTGCTCTACTGCTTCATATATCTTCTCATCTGTTATCTCAATGCCCTCTGCCCTTGCAATAGTCTCCATAATCAGGTAAATCTTTACATTCTCTTCACAAGCAGGTCTTACATTCGTATAAAAATCTTCCATTGTATTTCCCTGACTAGTAAGTACCTCTTCTAGATTTACTCCGTTATTCTTCATATAATAATTATCATAAAATCTTTTTTTATTCTGTACTTCTTCATCTACCAAATACTCCGGTACAGAGGTTACACTACTTTCATTCCATAACTTTTCCATAATTGCACTTGTAATGCTTCTTTCGTAAGAAACCTGCGCACTTTCTTCTAAAGTCTTAGCAGCTTCTTCCCATACTACCTCCTTAGAAGCATAGCCCAGCAAACTAAGTTGTTCCGGCGTTACACTTGCATAATCAGTAGATTCCTGTATCTCATGAACCGTTACCGTAAAAACAACCTCTGCTCCTGCAAGGTCTGCTGAATGATAGTCTTTTGGAAAGGTCAGATTTAAATCAACCGTTTCTCCCGGCATGACACCAATCAACCCCTCTTCAAATCCCGGAATAAATGTACCAGTACCAATATTTAATACATAACCTTCTGCCGTACCTCCTTCAAAAGCTACGTCATCCTTCTTTCCCACATAATCAATCAGGACAGCATCACCATTTTCAACCGCTCTGTCTGTCACTGGACATATTGCTAAAATTTCCATATTTATATAACTTTCTATTTTCTCGTCAGTAACCTCCGGCTTTACTGCCTTTACTGTCATGGATGCATAATCAGGAATCGTTACATACTTATCTGTTTCCATATCTTCAAGCGCAACATAGTCTTCTCTTTCACTCACTTTGATTTCTTCTGTTTGCGCCTCTGTTGTTGCTGTAGCAGCTACTTCATCTGTTTTTTGGGCAGCATCTTCTGTTTTGCCACCACATGCACACACACTCACAGCTACAACACCTGCCACAAGCATCATAAATAGTCTTTTTTTCATTTTCATACCCTTACCTTTCTTTTATAACCCTTATTCTATCTCCCGTAAAACATAACACTTTTCGTAACTATTTCTTGCTTTTATAGTTACTCATTCTTATTCCTCATAAAAAAATACAATAATATTTTTATATCATAAACACCCCTAAATGGACAGCTCTGACAGGTAAAAATAATTCGCAATAAATGTGCTTAATTTTAGCCATTTTCATTGAGATAAGGTAAAATAGAAGAAAAACTTTATCGCAGAGGAAAAAAATGAGCAGAGAACAAGACAGAATTAAAAAGAAACTAG
>JAFSCH010000139.1 GCA_017436865.1 Lachnospiraceae bacterium | reverse complement strand
CGGTCTTCTTTTTTCTATGAATAAAGTGATGTTCTAATAGAAAAAGCATGATTTCTTAATTTTAAAGTGCTGTTATCATGTCAATGAGCTTAGTAATAAATTGATGTTATGTTTGGCTGTAAAGTGCTGTTTTACACTTGAACAAGCTAATCGCTTGGCTACGCAATTCTTACGAATCGCTTTATTTTGCTGTTGGAATTTTCTTCTGAAATGAAAAAAGAGGGGAACCTGCAAGTATAAAACCTACAGATTCCCCATTAGAATTATCGAGTGATATTGTGTTTTCTGACACGTTCCTTCTTCAGCTCTTCATCACTTTTAAGGAACTGGTCGATATCATATTTTGCTCTTTGAATCTCCTGCATATCTTTCTTAACCTGACGATATTCACCGTACAGCTTTTTCTTTTCTGCAAGGATCTCGGCATATTCTGCACTTAGATCTTTTATCTTTGGAAGCTTCTTCAGATGAAGCTCATCAAAGGCATTCTTGGCAGCCTTATGAAGCAGGATTTCCTGCCGATGTTCTTCCAGGAACTTCTTGCTATATCCGCATTTACGATAATCCGCATATACGTCTTTTGTCTTAAAGTAATCAAAGATATGTTTCTTCAAGACCTGAATCTCAGCAAGTCGCTTCTCCTTATTCTTAATGGAAGCTGATAATTCTGTAAATCGCTCTGTTGCTGTTTTCACATTTTTCTCCAGATCATCGTAGCTTCGGATGTCATGCTGCTTCAGATATAAAACTGCCTTGGCCACCTGCTTTGTATTAAAGTTCTTGGCAAAGCGGGCATAATATTTTCCTTTGCCCTGAGCCAGCTTCTTTTGAATATCAATAAGAAGGTCAAACTCATGATCTTCCTTTTTTCGCTGGTAAGTCTTTGGCTGCTTTTCGGCTTTTTCATTATCGTAGAAAGCATGCTCCATCTCACCGGCAAGAATCTTCTTAAGGTCATCTTCTGTATAACCATTACCTAGAGAACGAAGCCGGATGAAGCGTTTCTGTTCTTTTCCCCTTAGTGAAACATACTTTCCACGCTTAATCTCGTATCCGGCATCTTCCAGTTTATAAAGCAGCTCATCAAAATCTTTTGCGCTGCCTTCCCTAAGAATCCGTATGAGTCGCTACGATAAAAGCATGATTGCCTTTGGTAAATCGCATAAGCCATATCCTCCATTCTCTCATGCGGAACATTCTGAAGAAGCTCTGCATTTCTATCAGCGGAAACAGCTTCCATAGAAAGCTTGCTCTTCATCTGCTCATAATCAGAGATAGAATCAAGATCAAACTGAGGCGACTCACGAAGGCCGTTCTCAACAGCGTCTGCAAAGCGATCAACAATCTCAGGAATATCTGAGCCGTTCTCATACTCCGCAAAAGCTTTTTATACTATAACCTTTACGTTTTGTTAAAGTGTAAAGATTAAAAGTCCATACATACTGGCTCCGGTGACGCGACTTTGTTCACTATAGAAAAATCGAAATTGATGTAAACGATAGGGCAGTTTATCAACTGATGTAAGCTGCTTTATCGTTTACACCAACTTCGATTGGTTTCTAATCAATTTCCCTTTCGGCTCTATGTATTCATGCAAAAATCTGTCACAATCCGCAGCTGTTTTTCGCTCATTTCCCATCCAATGAGTCACTTCTCTTGATGGAATAAAGCTTGTCCAATCCTCATTTTCCACATTACAATCGGGTGCAATATTCCCCACGAAAAATTCATGCTTACATAAAGAAGGAATCTTCTTGATAACCTCATCCGCAACCATTAAATGTGTAACCCATGTTGCCATAAAACACCTACTTCCTACAATTTATCCCTTAATGCTATTAATTTTTTCTCACTAACGTCTTATATTATACAAAAAACACTCCCGATTTTCTACCGGGAGTGTCATTAATTACATTCATTTATTCTCTACAACAAACGTTTCACATCCTGCTTGTTATATAAAAATCTTCTCACTTCCATAATCTTATCCTCACCCTCATCATCTATCACAACATAATAGACAACAAAGTTTTTCACATAAATTCTGTAATATGGATAGCGTCGTTCCCTTAAAGAACGATATGGTTCAAATGATTCTGCCACAGGCTGACGCTCTAATATCGCAGCTTATACTTTGTATTAGCCATTTTCCCTCCTTCTAAGATTAGAGAAAACTTCTTCATGCGTATATCTTCTGTCATCTTCTTCCGCAGCTTTATCCGCCATATCAAGAGCTGCTTCAATGCCATCTGTTAATCTTGAATATGCTTCCAGACTAAGCACAACCATTGCACCATAGCCGTTTTTTGTCAAATATACCGGTTCGCCACATGCAACTGCCTTCTCTACATCTGGAAACTTATTTCTTAAATCCGCATTGGCTTGCTCTGTGATAGTTACTTCATAAATCATAAGCCATAGTCTTTTCGGATATCAGCAAATGCCTGTCTTGCTGGTTTTGTTCTTCCCTCAAGCATATCCGCATATCCTTTCTCCAGTTCTGCATCTAATTCTATTTCGCTCAATTCTGCCACATTTACAGGTTTTGCCGTTGGTAGCTTGACTTCAAAAGGAAGTCCTCTATTTAAAATAATCTGTTTATAGAACATATTGATAGCATTGGATGCAGGAATTCCAAGTGCTGATAAAATACTCTCTGCCTGCTCCTTCACATCTGGCTCTATTCTTGCATATAAGTTAGCTGATTTTGTTGCCATAATGTAACACTCCTTCCCAAATAAAAGTGTTTCTCTTTGTTTTCTATATTATACCACATGTGCGTACAATAGCAATACATTTTATTTTTAACAACATAATAAATAATTTGTGCAGACAGTGTCTGCACAAATTAGACTCTTGCAAAAAACTATACTATATTTACATATATTTTAATCTTAGCAGGAGTTTTCCAATGTACACGCAAAACCTTACGTTTCAAAGAATTCGCATAACTTTTCGCCATATCATAATCAACTTCAAACTCCCCTAATAATACAGCATTTGAATTATCAAGAATATTTGTGACTGGATGCACTGATGCAATAAACTCCTCATCTGGTACTACTAACGGCTGTTGAATTTTAGCATTTGGATTAATGCGCATATTATACTCAAATACATTATTAGCACAAGCTTTAATACTGTTAACATATGACTCAATTAAGATTTCTGGTACTTGGGATCCACAAAAGTTCTTTCTACAGATTGAACATTCATCATCACTTCTGCAGCTTCAAAGGGAATTGGAAGAATGATATTTCTATCTAAACAAAATCTTCCTACAAAGCTACCCACAACATGTTTATCAAAAGGATATACCGACTGATAATAACTTGTTTCTATAATAATCTCCAATGGAATTACCGAAAACAAAGAGTCGTACTTAAATACATATTTATTATAATCATACCGTGACTTTATCTCTTCCGGATTTGACAACACCAATCCCAAATTCTCGGCAATTTCACTAATCAATTCTTTTGATTTCACACGCTCTGATTGTGTAGGTCTCCGATTCATTGACAAATCAATATCTTCCGAAAAACGATCTATCAGATTATATGCCTTAGAGAGTGAAGTTCCACCTTTAAATACAAATGGTAATTCCGACTTTGCCAGTTCAAACAAAAATATTGACTGAATAGTATCTTTTTCAACCATTTGCTCACTTCTACCTAATTCTCTGGCCACCGTTTCAATAATCTCTTTCCACTCAGTTTGATATTCTCTATACCAATTCATTCATCAAACCTCCTTGATAAATATTTCGATATACTCTATCCGGAAATAGCGACAAATATTTTTTTACCTGACCAAAATCAACGCCTACTATAGTAATAAAATTCTTTATCTTAGTTGTAAATTCGTCACCACTGACTTCGCTATATTTGTCAATTGTGCTCATGAGATCCAAAAATTGCAGTGCACCTATGTTTTCCTTTGATATCTCCACTACCGGCTTGTAGACAATAATTTGTCTGCCATCTACATCTACTTTACGCTGTTTGGTAGATGCCTCATTAGAACATACCTCATAGCAGGACGGATTTTGCGTTGTAAAACCATACATATTTGCAAGCTGGATACCTGTAATATATCCCGATACCTCTCCATCTACCTCTAAATATCTCTTTTGTATGAATTTATCAACTGAAACTTTTCCCTTAGTTCCCAAAATAGTTTTATAAGAACGATAATACACACCATTGTATAACCGCTCTATTTTTCCTTCATCTGTAAGTTTCTTCATTTCTTGCCTTACAGATTCTCTGGATTTGCCAGGAAGCTCTGCAAGAAAGATTGGTTCATCTTTTTGATAATTGGTAATAATGTAATCATATAACATACAGAACTCTCCTCTCACAAATTTGAAATTATCTATTTCACTTTTATTATATCCAATTTTTCTTTATTGTCAAAGGATTTTTCCAATACATATATTATATCAATCTTATAATGCATAATATTTTTAGTAACTTAAATCCAATATTATCTCTACTATGAAATCTTCATATTCTTTATTATAGAAACATTATACTTTTCATATACTTTCTTCAATGGTAAATCATAAGCAGACCTATACTTCTAAAATAACCTTCAGACGCTCTCAAAACGATTTTCAGACAGAATTGAAACGACATAGCGGAATCTTTGAATACAAAAGAAAAAGCCCGTAGTGGCTAAATCTAACCACTACAGACTCTCTTATTAACCGTTTGAACACATTTATTATTTAATTAACAATCCTAACCGATTACTTGCTAGCGATAGCTGCCTGAGCTGCTGCTAATCTTGCGATAGGTACACGGAATGGTGAACATGACACATAGTCAAGACCAATCTTGTGGCAGAATTCTACGGAAGAAGGATCTCCACCGTGCTCACCACAGATACCTACGTGAAGCTTAGAGTTAACTGGCTTACCAAGCTTGATAGCCATTTCCATTAACTTACCAACACCAGTCTGGTCAAGCTTTGCAAATGGATCGTTCTCGAAAATCTTTGTATCATAGTAAGCATCTAAGAACTTACCAGCATCATCACGAGAGAATCCATATGTCATCTGTGTTAAGTCGTTTGTACCGAAGCAGAAGAAGTCTGCCTGTGCTGCGATCTCATCAGCTGTTAAACAAGCTCTTGGAATCTCCATCATAGTACCAACTTCGTACTCAAGCTTAGCACCTGCTGCTGCGATTTCAGCATCTGCTGTTGCAACAACGATATCCTTAACATACTTTAATTCCTTACAATCACATGAAAGTGGAATCATGATTTCTGGCTTAACTGTCCAATCTGCATGAGCCTTCTGTACGTTGATAGCTGCACGGATAACAGCCTTTGTCTGCATCTTAGCGATTTCTGGATAAGTTACAGCAAGACGTAATCCTCTGTGACCCATCATTGGGTTGAACTCATGTAAAGAAGAAATAAGATTCTTAATATCTTCTACAGACTTGCCCTGAGCATCTGCAAGCTTCTTAATATCAGCTTCTTCTGTAGGAACGAACTCATGAAGAGGTGGATCCAAGAATCTGATAGTAACTGGGTTACCTTCAAGAGCCTCGAATAATCCTTCGAAGTCATTCTGCTGATATGGAAGAATCTTCTCAAGAGCTGCTTCTCTCTCTTCTACTGTATCAGAACAGATCATCTCACGGAATGCTGCAATTCTGTCTTCTTCGAAGAACATATGCTCTGTACGGCAAAGACCGATACCTTCTGCACCAAGCTCACGAGCCTTTCTAGCATCTGCTGGTGTATCAGCATTTGTTCTAACCTTAAGTGTTCTATACTTGTCAGCCCATGCCATAATTCTTCCGAATTCGCCTGCGATTGTAGCATCAACAGTTGTAATCTGACCTTCGTAAATATTACCAGTAGAACCATCGATAGAGATGAAATCTCCTTCGTTGAATGTCTTACCAGCTAATGTAAACTTCTTGTTTTCTTCATCCATCTTGATGTCGCCACATCCAGATACACAGCATGTACCCATACCACGAGCAACTACTGCAGCGTGAGATGTCATACCACCACGAACTGTTAAGATACCCTGAGCAGCCTTCATACCTGTAATATCTTCTGGAGATGTCTCAAGACGTACTAATACAACCTTTTCTCCTCTTGCAGCCCATTCTACAGCGTCATCTGCTGTAAATACAGCCTTACCACAAGCAGCTCCTGGAGATGCTCCAAGACCCTTTCCTAATGGTGTTGCAGCCTTTAATGCAGCAGCATCGAACTGTGGATGTAATAATGTATCAAGGTTACGAGGATCAATCATAGCTACTGCTTCTTCCTCTGTTCTCATACCTTCATCTACTAAATCACAAGCAATCTTTAAAGCAGCCTGTGCTGTTCTCTTACCATTTCTTGTCTGTAACATATAGAGTTTCTGATTTTCAACAGTAAACTCCATATCCTGCATATCTCTATAGTGATTCTCAAGCTTAGCGCAGATGCTTGAAAACTTAGCAAATGCTTCTGGGAACTTCTCTTCCATCTGAGCGATAGGCATTGGTGTACGAACACCAGCAACTACGTCTTCACCCTGAGCGTTTGTTAAGAACTCACCCATAAGCTTCTTCTCACCTGTAGACGGATCACGAGTAAATGCAACACCTGTACCACAGTCATCACCCATGTTACCGAATGCCATTGACTGTACGTTTACAGCTGTTCCCCAAGAATAAGGGATATCATTATCACGACGATATACGTTTGCACGTGGGTTATCCCATGAACGGAATACGGCCTGAATAGCACCCATTAACTGAACCTTAGGATCTGTTGGGAATTCTTCACCAATCTTAGCCTTGTACTCAGCCTTGAACTGACTAGCTAATTCCTTTAAGTCTTCTGCTGTAAGGTCTACGTCCTGTGTAACACCCTTCTTTTCCTTCATTTCATCGATAAGCTCTTCAAAATACTTCTTACCAACTTCCATAACTACGTCAGAGTACATCTGAATGAAACGTCTGTAGCAATCCCATGCCCAACGAGCATTTCCTGACTTCTCTGCCATTGTATTTACAACTTCTTCATTAAGACCTAAGTTAAGAATTGTATCCATCATACCAGGCATAGATGCTCTAGCACCTGAACGTACAGAAACAAGTAATGGATTTTCCTTGTCTCCAAACTTCTTTCCTGTGATTTCTTCCATCTTAACAATATATTCGTTAATCTGTGCCTGAATTTCATCATTAATCTTACGGCCATCTTCATAGTACTGTGTACAAGCCTCTGTTGTAATAGTAAATCCCTGTGGTACTACATCTGCTCCGATAATCTTTGTCATTTCAGCAAGATTCGCACCTTTACCGCCGAGAAGATTACGCATTGTAGCATCGCCTTCTGAGAATAAATATACCCATTTTCTCATAATACTCGTGTTCTCCTTTTCTTGAATTAATCACTTTACTCAATTTCTCGCTCTGCCTTATGACGGCATGTCTCAATGATAAACATAATGTCGTGAATTGTCAATAATTTATCAACATTTTTTCCCAAAAACGTTTTATCCTTTTTTTATTTCTTTTCCCATTATATTACATAAAATTTTATATCAATATGCTCAATTTTTCTCTTTCTCGGCTATAGTAATAAACAGAATCCGAAAGCACTTCCTCTCTCTCAACCTGTGTTTCATTAACTTCGCAAACCATCCTTTTCAAGCCTTCCTCATCTTCGTCTCCCTGCACAGGCAATAATATTACTTCATGCACAGAAGAAGGCAGTATATAAAAGTCACTTTTTACTGCTGCTGCAAAATCTTTTAAAATATTCGGATATAATATGCAGGATGCTCCTTGTACTCTGGTTCGATTGCTTAACACATACATAGGAGCAGCATCTCGCAACTCCTCGAAATATTCGTCTCTGTTTATTATTTCTTTTCCCTCCATTTCCTCTAATAGCATCATCTCACACAATACATCTCTCATTGTTTTAATGTCATATTTCTGAAGCTCCGGTGTATTCTTAATTGCTTTTTCATACAGCTCGTCTTTTGTTATTTCCCATATTTTTAAATGTGCATTATGAATCATAATCGTCGCATTTCCAAACATTTCATCTGAAATTAAACACTGAAAAACAATTGCAAAGTCAAGGTAACGGATATGTGGTATATCCTTTAACAGTTCCTTATTTTTCTCAGCATGTATCAGTTTAAAGATAATTCTGTCCTTAATTCTCTCATAATCCATAAAAAAACGCATATCTACACTTTGGTTCACTTTATTCCTTTCATAAGTGTCCAAAACATCATCTACAATGCACCGCATTGTAATATCTCCATTTTCATATGCTTCATAATACTGGTTTAGATAAATAGTCGGAGATATATTATTGTCATCCTGCAACATCGTAATGCCACTTAAAACAACGCCGTTGTTTTTCGTTACTTCATTAATTCTGACACGAAACTGTTCTCCCGTTCTTTTTGCTACCTCATCTCTTACTAATGTTTTAAAACTTGTGAATTCCATAATATGATTTGTCTCCTTTTGAAATAATAGATTTGATTGTAACTATTCAGGTAGGTCGAAGCATTTACTGCTGAGACCGTAAGAAAATGAAACAGTAAGCAAAAATCCCATCGCTGAAAGCGAATTTAAATGGATTTTTGCATCGTAATTATGAAGGTACTGAATAATTACATTTGATTTTAGAATAAATGTAAAAAAGTGATTGCCCAGCGGCAATCACTCAAAGAATTTACTTCGTAAATTCTTTATTAACTGCCACTACGCTACAGCAATTTCCTATAAAGTTAAAAAAAGACCATGAAAAAACTTTTCATGGTCTTACTAGCTTATAAAATGATTCAAATAGATATGACTAACACCTAAGAGATTAAACTCTACTTAAGTATTCACCTGTTCTTGTGTCAATCTTAATTACATCGCCCTGTTCTACGAATAAAGGAACGTATACAGTTGCACCAGTCTCAACAACAGCTGGCTTTGTAGCACCTGTAGCTGTGTCTCCCTTGAATCCTGGCTCTGTATCTGTAATTGTTAATTCTACAAATAAAGGTGGCTCGATAGCGAATACATTACCATTATGAGAACATACCTTAACCATCTCGTTCTCCTTAACAAACTTTAAAGCATCGCCTACACTGTCTGCGTTAAGACCGATCTGCTCATAGTTCTCTGTATCCATAAAGTAGAATAAATCGCCATCTTCATACAAATACTGCATATCTTTTCTATCAATACGTGCCTGTGGGCATTTTTCTGTTGGTCTGAAAGTCTTTTCTACAACACCACCACTGATGATGTTCTTTAACTTTGTACGAACGAAAGCTGCTCCCTTACCTGGTTTTACATGCTGGAATTCGATAATCTGATAAATACTATTTTCATATTCAATAGTAATACCATTTCTGAAATCGCCTGCTGATATCATAAACTATTCCTCCTAATATTCACTTTTCACGTTTACAATCCGTAAACCATTTTATAACAAAACTACTCACATTTCAACT
>JAFSCH010000061.1 GCA_017436865.1 Lachnospiraceae bacterium | reverse complement strand
CTTACTTTAACATTCATTGTAGATACCTCTTGTATTCTTTAGATTTTACCAACGGGTCAGGTCAGTAATAATCTAAATTTACTTGAGGTATTTTTTTATGTCAATTTCTTGACCTATTTAAAGTATACAGGAAGCTCCTAATTTATGTATTATCTCTTGCTTGTTTTAACAGTAATACTTTATTTCCTACAAGCATAATATAAAACGCATGCTATTTTTTCTTTTTTCATCATATGATGCTTTTTGTAAAACTAATGACAATCCTTATTATCCTTATTTCTGCCGTTAATTCAACCACATTTGCATAAAACGACATTTTTTAGGCCAATTTGATTATTTCATTTTAATTTTAACAATATTAGCATCTATTGAATAAAATATTCAATGTCAATAATGTACCCAAGCCGATATAGAACTTGCCAGAGACTTTATTGAGTTACTTGTAAAAAGAAATAAAGATATGCAATAAACCAAATTTATAATTAATTAGTCTTTTCATGCCTTTTTTCCCTTTTGAATTTTCTATATGATATAATGCATTGTAATGAATATTTATGTTAACTCTTATAGAAAGTTCGGTTAAAAAATGCGTATTATAATTTGTGATGATGATCTTCTGATAATTGAGCAACTGCAAAAATATATTAAATCCTACTTTGAATCAATCCATTTAAAATGTCCCCAGTTAGTCTCATTCACTAATGGTGAATCTCTTTTAGCAGACAAAGGCGAAAAGGATATTGTTTTTCTTGATATTGAAATGCCTGGTATGAATGGAATTTATGTAGGGAATGAATTAAAAAAAATAAACAAAAACGTCATTATCTTTATTGTTACTTCTTTTTCGGAATATTTAGACGAAGCAATGCGTTTTCGTGTATTTCGTTATCTTTCCAAACCTTTGGACAAACAACGTTTCTTCCGAAATATGAAAGATGCCTTAACGTATTACACTTCCTTTTCTACTAAAATTCCTATCGAAACGAAACAAGGGGTGTATTCATTTCCAGCTTCACAGATTATTGCTATAGAAGCTCAAGGACGAAAAGTAATTGTACATACTACCCGACAGGATTTTAACTCCATTCATAATATGAATTACTGGTTAGAACAACTTCCTAAAAACAGCTTT
This sequence comes from Lachnospiraceae bacterium, assembly GCA_017436865.1. Taxonomy (GTDB): domain Bacteria; phylum Bacillota; class Clostridia; order Lachnospirales; family Lachnospiraceae; genus COE1. The sequence goes on along the minus strand of JAFSCH010000061.1, from coordinate 9,618 downwards.
TTTCAAACACATCGAAGCTTTATTATCAACTTTGAGCATATTGTAGACTTTGATCATACCACCATACATTTATCAGACCAACAAATTACCGCCTACCTAACACGTAGAAAATATAGTTCCTTTAAAAATGCGTATTTAATGTATCTGGAAAGTATGAGGTAACATAAATGGGACATATTGTTTTACTTTTTTTTAGTTTTTTTACAGAGGCTGTTATTTTGTGGCAATACACAGACAGTCTCTTTACTCCTTCACATAATAATAGAATAAGATTAGCCGCATTAAGTGCTTTTTATGCATTCCTATTTTTCATTTCCTTTCTTGAACAAATAGGAATTAATATTGTATGTTTTTTTGTGATTAACACAGTTTTCGTCTATACATTTTTTAACCTCAAATGGTTCTTATCCATTTTCCATTCTGCTATACTAACCGCAATTATGGGAATATCGGAGCTTGCTGTTTTCGGCATTATGTCGAGATTTTTTCCACATTTCCTTATAGAAGCTAGTGTAGGATTTGTTTTTTTTACGATTTTTAGTAAAATTTTCTTTTTTGCAATTATTTATATACTGATTCATATATTTAAGGACAAGCAAGAATATCGAAAACACTGCAATCACTCAGAACTTCTTTTAATGCTAATTCCTGTCTCATCTATTTTTATTATGTTTACTTTCCTTGCTATAGGCGAAACTTCTTCATTTGCCGCACCTATTGACTTTATGGTAACGATTTGTGCTATGTTTCTGCTTATGATGAATTTACTCATATTTGGAATCAACCAATACAATCAAAAAAAAGCACAGGAATTTATAGACATGCAGTTGTTGCTCCAAAAGGAATCCGATTCTGTTGAATACTATGAAATGTTGCTTGCACAAAATGAAAACCAGAGCATATTAATACATGATATTAAGAAACATCTTCATTCCATAAAATTACTGAATGAAAAAAAAGCATCTGAACAAATAGATTCTTATATCCAACAACTTATGGAATCATCAGACCTCAAAGAAACTGCTAAAATCTGCGATCACGAAATGCTCAATGCCATTCTTTGCCGTTATCAACGACAATGCAATGACAAACATATTGTTTTTCATACAGACATCAGAAGTGGCACTGTCCAAAATATTTCTCCTTATGATTTAACCTCATTATTCTGCAACTTAATGGATAATGCTGTAGAATCAGCCCAAAATATCCCTGATTCATTTATTGAGCTTACCGTGCAAAAAAAGGAAAATTCATCTTTTATCATTATCATAGTTATAAATTCTTGCCGAAATACCCCTGTATATGACCAAAACGGTACTCCTATTTCTTATAAAAAAGGCAACGGCAGACATGGATTCGGAATCAAAAGTATTCAAAAAATTGTTAAACAATATCATGGAAATTTAGAAATGTATTATGATAATCATTCCGGTACTTTTCATACAATCATAACTTTAAAAGAAAAAGGTTAAAGAAAACCTCGATTTTCTTTAACCTTTTTTCTTTTATGCGTTATGTAAGTCCAGTTTTCGCACGACATCTCTTACCTTTAATACAAAAGATGGTGATACCGATAATTCATCAATTCCCATGCGAAGGAATCTTTCTGTAAGTCGTGTATCAGCCGCTAACTCACCGCAAATACCTATCCATGCACCATTTTTATGTGCATTCTGCGCTGCCATTTCTATCAAACGTAAGATTGCTTCGTGATGAATATTGCAGAACGGATCCACTTTTGGATTTTGTCTGTCACAAGCTAAGGTATACTGTGTGAGGTCATTGGTACCAACACTGAAGAAGTCAACCATCGGTGCAAGCTGATCACTAATCACTGCTGCCGCCGGTGTTTCAATCATAATTCCAAGCTCTATTGTATCAGAATATTTTAATCCATCCGCTGTAAGCTCTGCCTTTACCTCTTCACAAAGGGCAAAGATTTGCTCCAATTCCTCTGTGCTTGTAATCATAGGAAACATAATACCAAGCTTTCCATATACAGAAGCTCTATAAAGTGCCCTAAGCTGTGTTTTAAACATTTCAGGTCTTGTCAGGCAAAGACGTATTGCTCTTAGTCCAAGTGCCGGATTCTCTTCTTTATCCAAATTAAAATAATCCGCCTGTTTATCTGCTCCAATATCCAAGGTTCTGATAATCACTTTCTTGGACGCCATACTTTCCAATACACGCTTATATGCTTTGAACTGCTCCTCTTCAGATGGATAATCTTCTCTTCCAAGGTATAAGAATTCACTTCGAAACAGTCCGATTCCGCCTGCATCATTTACCAATACTGCGCCAACGTCTTCCACACTTCCAATGTTTGCATAGATATTTATCTTTGTTCCATCCAGTGTGACATTCTCTTTTCCCTTTAACTTCTCTAACAGTTCCTTTTTCTCTTCTTCTTGTCTTTGTTTGGCTTTTGCTTCTTCTAATATTTCCTCATCAGGATGAAGGATGAATTCACCAGTGAAGCCATTTGCTATCGCCACTTCTCCATCTTCGATTGCATTTAGAAATTCCTCACCCACTCCAATGATAGCAGGAATGTTCATATTTCTTGCAAGGATAGCGGTGTGAGAATTACTGGAACCATACGCAGTGACAAATGCCAGCACCTTATCCTTTTCTAAGGTTACTGTTTCACTAGGTGCTAAATCATCTGCACAGATAATCACTTTCTCGTCTGCAATCAGACTTTTTTCTCCTGTTTCCTTTAGGCATAATATCAGTCTGTTGGATATGTCACGTACATCGGCCGCTCTAGCCTGCATATAGCTGTCATCGATTGCGGAAAACATCTCTGCAAAGTTATCTGCTGTAACCGCAACTGCATATTCTGCGTTTACATTCTGTCCCTGTATCATTTCTACAATGGCATCGTTATAGTCATCATCCTCTAGCATCATTCTATGTATTTCGAAAATCTGTGCATTGGCTTCGCCTACTTCTTCCAATGCCTTTTCATAAATACTCTCTAACTGCTCCATTGCCTTATTGATTGCATTTCTGAGACGTTCCAGCTCTTGTGCTACATCCTCAATTTTTTCGCGCTTTACCTGAACATCCTCGCGCTTCCATTTCAATGCTTTTCCTATTGCAATTGCACCATATACGCCTTTTCCCTGATACTTTACCATCTTCACACCACTTTCTTACCTATAAATTCTCTTCAAGAAATGTTCTCATTGCTACTTCTGATGCGTTTTCATCGCCACCTTCTATCGTTACGGTGATGGTTTCTCCACATTTTACAGCTAATCCCATAAGCGCCATCAGCTTTGTTGCTCCTACACTATTACCATCCTTAGTAATGGTAATCTCACTATCAAGTGCCTTCGCTGCCTTAGCAAGCATTCCTGCTGGTCTTGCATGAATTCCTAACTCATCCTTAATTGTGTACTCAAATTTTACCATAATCTTATCTTCCTTTCATTTTCTATTTTAATCATTCAACCCTTAAGAGTCTTTCTCCTACTGCCATTTCTCCTGTTTCCATGGTTTCTACTGTCTTGTAATCATCAGAATTACAGATTAGCATAGGAGTTGTTACCTTGTATCCTGCTCCACTAATACCTTCTATATCAAAGGAAATCAGCAGATCTCCCCTTTTTACTTCCTGACCTTTTTCCACATGAACTTCGAAATACTCTCCTGCAAGCTTTACGGTATCAATTCCAACGTGAAGTAATATCTCACAGCCTTCTTTGGAAATCATATTAACCGCATGTCTGGTTTCGAATACCATTTCAATCTTACCATCACAAGGAGCATAGATTTTTCCTTCAGCTGGTTCCATTGCAACTCCGTCTCCAAGAATTTTGGACGAAAAAGCTTCATCCTCTACTTCCTCTAGAGGAACTACCTTTCCCTTCATATAGGAATATAACTCGATAATCTGTGCATCTTTATGTTTCTTGTTTTTTGCTTCCTTAGCATCGCTATTTTTAACAAGCGTCTCTTCTTGTATCTCTTCAACATCCATCTCCAGATAATCTTCCAGCTTGGATTTGATTACTGCTACGTGTGGTCCATAGATAATCTGTACACCTTCACCTTTATGAATCACCCCTGAGGCACCACTTTGTTTTAATAAAGAATCTTGCACAAGTTCTGGTTTCTCTACCGTTACTCTTAATCGTGTTGCACAACAATCTACATCAACAAGATTATTTTTTCCACCAAGACCTTTTACGATTAATGCACTTACTGTGTCAACATCGCTTTCTTTCGCTACTGCCTTCTTTCTGTCATTCATATCTTTTCTTGTATAAAGCTTTGTTTCTTCGCCCTCATTTTCTCTTCCCGGTGTCTTATAATCAAGCTTTACAATCATAGTATAGAAGATAAAATAATAAGCAACTGCATAAACTAATCCAATGATAACTACCCAAATCCAGTTTGTTTTCTCATTTCCCTGAAGAACACCGAACAAGGTAAGATCGATGATACCACCTGAAAATGTCATTCCTACGCCAACACCAAAGATATGCATTAACATATAAGAAAGTCCTGCAAGTACACAATGTACCGCATACATTACTGGTGCTACGAATAAGAAGGTGAATTCCAATGGCTCTGTAATACCGGTTAACATAGATGTCAATGCTGCGGAAAGTAACAAACCGCCTACTAACTTTTTCTTTTCTGGCTTTGCTGCTTTATACATAGCAAAAGCTGCTGCTGGGAGACCAAAAATCATAAATGGGAACTTTCCTGCCATAAATCTAGTCGCTGATACAGAAAACTGCTGTGTTGACTTAGATGCCAACTCTGCAAAAAAGATGTTCTGTGCACCCTGTATTGTATTACCATCGATCATCATTGCTCCACCAAGCTCTGTCTGCCAGAAAGGCATATAGAATACATGATGTAAGCCAAATGGAATCAACGCTCTTTCTATGATTCCGTAAATCCATGTTCCTGCATAACCTGACTGAAGCACAAGGTTACTCAACTGTGCAATTCCACCTTGTACTACAGGCCAAACATAAAACATTGCCATACCTACCATAAGATAAACAATACTGGTAACGATCGGAACGAATCTTGTTCCTCCGAAAAATGCTAATACCTGTGGTAACTGAATCTTATAAAAACGATTATGTAATGCTGCCACTCCAAGACCTACTAGAATACCACCAAAAACGCCCATCTGAAGTGTCGTTATTCCTAATGATGTAGTCGTTGAGTTTGCCGCCATTGCATCCACACCGCCATTTGCAGTAATCAATGCACTGATAGCAGTATTCATAATCAGATAGCCAATCGCACCGGAAAGAGCTGCAACCTCTTTCTCCTTTTTTGCCATTCCTATGGCAACCCCCATCGCAAACAGTAAAGCCAAATTATCAAAAACAACACTACCCGTTTTGCTCATAATATCCAGAATAGTATATAGAATACCACCCTCGGTAATAATATTTGTTAACCCATATGTTTCTAATGTTGTTGCATTCGTAAAGGAACTTCCTATTCCTAATAACAATCCCGCTACCGGCAAAAGCGCTATAGGTAGCATGAAGGAACGCCCAACTCTTTGTAATACGCCAAATATTTTATCTTTCATCTCAACAACCATGCCTTTCCACTTCTGTCATTACCTTTTTCAAATGAATTGCCAAGGTAATCAACTCATCCTCATTAATATCCTTCTGATATGTTTTTAATATGTATTCCTGTATGCATATCGCACATTTATAATGTTTCTTGCACGTTTTCTTAATCATCGAAACAAACACTGCATCATCGCTTAATTTCTCAGGTAATGGCTTGTTCTGAAAAAGTCTTTGTGCCAGATATTTTAAATGCGATACAAATCGTTCATAGGAAACAGATTCCTTTTTGAACTCTTGTTGATAATAATACTCTGCAATTTCAATACAGCCATTTATCATCTTGGTGATATCATATACATCACTCATTTTGGTATCCAGCCTTGCATTGATAATGTGCATCGCAATAAATCCTGCTTCATCTCGTGTCATATCTATGGCAAGTCGCTCTTTCAACTGCTCGACACAATATTCTCCTAAGCTTAACTCTTGTGGATACGCTTCCTTGATAGATTCCAATAAAGGATTTGTAAATTCAATTCCTTTTTTCTTTCTCTCAATGGCAAATGCGATATGGTCACTCAAAGCAACAAGTAAGGATTCATTGAGTTCTGATTCATATTCCTTCTTAATATGTTCCACCATATCATTTGCAAAGTTCATATAATCTATTGGTATTTCCTGAAGCATCGTAATCATTTTTTTCTGAAGCTCAGAATTTGTGATTAAATATGTCTTCTGGATTTGTGAGTTGTCTATTTCTTCTCCGCATTTCTTACCAAAGCCAATCCCTTTCCCTGAGACAATCTGTTCTCGCCCACTTTCATCTAATACACAAACATTATTGTTATTAATGACTTTGATTACTTTCATGATTTCCTCCTTTCTTTTACGGAGTTATGTCACCGTTCTCCTAAGATGCAAAAAAACCAACTTTTATACACTATAAATTCAATTATAGAACTTATAATTGTGTAAAAAGTTGGTCATGCCCTAATGGTAACACCCCAATAAATTTCCCTAACATATTTTGTTTCTGTGAGATTAATTTACCGTATCATGTCATAATAGTCAATTTTTTTTTATATATGCTTTTTACATTCTACAGATTGCACAATTTAGCATCGAGTATCAAGCCAAAAACGCATTTTGTTTTATGCATATTTTACAACTCTGGTTTACTTCTTATCACCCCTAAATGCATCCGCAATCCGGTACCTCTTCTTCACGATAAGATCATAAATCGGAAACTCCAGAGGTCTATGATGGCTACAGTACTTTGTAGTAAATGAATAGAAATTCTTTTCACTACCATTACAAGTTAATTATGCAAAAGTTTCATCAGTTTAGCCTTCTGTCTTTCATCCAACGCAATTTCATTTTCCGTAATATATGTTCTCATATTTCTGGCTCTCGCAAGAATAAAAGAAGGCTATTATGAACCTTATCCTGAACAGAACCATTTTCTGCGTTATCACCTTCTTTCCATAAGAAATTGGCTTATTCAAGAAAATTCCTGCCAAAAGTTGTTAGACCGTTTTTGCTTCCATTCGTATCCTATGCCGTCAGCGTTACAACTGACCTTTAGCTTATTGCCTGTGGGCTACTCCTGCTCGAGTTCCTTTCCCCCCCCTTGACGGAAGTGTCTTCCTCGCTCCGCTTGATTGCTCAAGCCTCTTCGCAAGGTCTGTTAACATAGAATACAGCTCATGAATCCGTTTCCGGATTGTTTTTCAAGGTTCAAATTCAATAAAGTTCGTATAGAACATTTGTTTGCGATGTGTTATAATTGCGATAGTGATTTCACTTGCTTGCAAAGGTGAAATCACAAGCCGGATTACCTTCTCCAATGTAATTGGAGTGTTATTGGAAAATAAAAAGAAAACCTATGCACAGTACCGCATGGTTGAAGATATCCTCTATGATTGCCTGTGCAACATGGATTTATTTGAAAAGGATGACTTTGAGAAAAATGTTACCTACAGCAGATGGTGTACCGGTGATCGTCCCATCCCAAAAGAAATATTGTCCTTTTATGACAATGCCGGATTTGACGGTATTCAAAATAACATTCAGGATGATATCATTCCCAACCTTATTAATGTGCCTGCCACAAGGGAATTGCTTTTGGAATTGGTTGCAGACAGTGTGGATGTAATCGGTACCGAAAAAGCCGATGAATTTGCAGGGATAACCGATGACTCAGAGCTTATCACTGCCCTTATCTGCTATGCCATTTTAAACGACCATGACAGCAAGCATACTCTGCTATCCCCTAGCTTGTCAGATATTCTACTGAGTAACAGACTTCCTTCTGCGAACCGCTATTATATTGGACGAAAAGAAATACACCAATATCATTCATCTGTTTTATGGTGGTGACTTAAAGAAATGTATTGCTCATATGGAATTTAGCGATGATACCGCTGATATGAGCGAAGAAATGCTTTTTGACAAACATATGAGAATACTAAAAAAGCTCCACTCTGACAGTTTGATTATCATTGATAACTTCAATGTTCTGCCAAAAGAGGAAGCTTTCTTCAAGGAATTTATAAAATTGAATTGTAAAATACTGGTTACCAGTCGTTGCAATATTTCACAATATGAGACGATAAAGATTTCTGAAACGGCCGCAGATACTGAGCTTGTAGAATTGTTTTATAAGCATTGCCCTTCTGCAAAGAGTTCTGAAGATGTGGAACTGTATAAGGATAATGATTTTACAGACGGACTGATGATAGAGCATTTACGCAAGCTCCTACAGCTTGGCAAATTATCCAATCAGCAATTGGACATTCTGCGTAATCTGTCCCTGCTACCGGTTGCCGGTGTATTAAAGAATAGTTTTAAGAACTGGATGAAGCTTGATAACCTCACGGATGTGAACCACCTTATTAAGTACGGTTTTATCAACGAAGATACAGATAACAAGAAAATGAGCCTGCATCCCCTATTGCAGGAAGTGATTGCAATTGAGACCGTGCCAACAGATACCGCTTGCCGTACCATGTTAGACAGTCTTCACCTTATCTGCCTGGCACACGGTTTGGAACTTCGCAGACCGGAAAATATTATTGCTTCTCTTATCAGTATGTCGGAGCGTATTATTATGGATGAAGGAGCATATTTTCTGCTATTCTTGCAGGATATGTTCCCATATTTGGACAAGTATCTTGTATCAGATTACCTGCCCAAGCTTACTGAAAGAATCAGCTATGTTATGGAAGAATACAAGCTGGAGTCTCCTTGTGATAAGGCACTGCTACTGGATTATAAGGCAGAATGTTTTCTGTTGAAAAAGGATTATGGAAACGCAGTTAAGAAACGTGAAAAGGCAATCAACATTATGGAAACGCTTCACAACAAGGATGCAGATATGCGAACTGCTAACCTGTTGTCCAATCTGTATAACAACCTTTCCAACACTTATCTGCTGATGAAACGTGGGAATGAAGCAGCTAAGGCACTCCGCACAGCCTTTGATATCCGTATGGAATATGCACACTTAGGGCTGACCGAATCCCATGATTCCTTGCAACAGATGATGAACCTTATCAATATGCTGTTGCTGGCAAAGGATGTGAACAATGCAAAGATTGTACTGGAGCAGTATGAAACCTTGGTACTGGAACATCTGTCTGATACCTCTCTGGATTATGGTATCTGTAAGCTGAGCCGGGGTATTACTGATATGATGGAAGGGAAGCCGGAACCAGCGGAGATGAATCTGCTTGGAGCTGAAAGTATTATTGGAAATGCTGTAGGTACGGATAATGACTATATGAAGACTACCTATCGGTATCTGAATAATCTGTATGCACGGTGGAAGAAGCCGGAGAAGGCAATTGAGTATAGGGATAAGTATTTTAACACAAACAGAATAACTACAAATAAAAACGCATAAACTATCAATACCCAGCTCTGACAGGTAAAAATAATTCGCAATAAATGTGCTTAATTTTAGCCATTTTCATTGAGATAAGGTAAAATAGAAGAAAAACTTTATCGCAGAGGAAAAAAATGAGCAGAGAACAAGACAGAATTAAAAAGAAACTAG
>JAFSCH010000060.1 GCA_017436865.1 Lachnospiraceae bacterium | reverse complement strand
CAGTAATGTATTAAGCTGAATGTTACTAATAGGTCGAGGGCTTATCCTGGAAGGTAAAGGAAGAATTGTGGAAGTGAGAATCCGAAAGGATTCCGGAAGTCATTTGATAAAGATTTGTGTGTTCGGTTTTGAAGGAATACAATGTGTATTTAAATAGTTTATATTGTATAAGTCTTGTTTTGTTACAAGGCTTTTTTTATGTGATAGGAAATTGCTGTAGCGTAGTGGTAGTTAGACAAGAATTTCGTAAGAAATTCTTGCCAAAGTGCGTGCGCTGGCACGCACTATTTTTACTTTATAGGAAATTGCTGTAGCGTAGTGGTAGTTAGACAAGAATTTCGTGAGAAATTCTTGCCAAAGTGCGTGCGCTGGCACGCACTATTTTCATTTTATAAGTTTGTATATGTAATATAGAAGCATCTGTATTATATCAAGTAGGGCAACACAGGTTAAGAGAAATAATGCTAGACGATTATGAATGTCGATATTATTTACAGTTGGAAGAATAATTAATATAAAAAGACAATTATTTGAAGAGATTTTAAATAAATTTGGACAAATATAATTCGACAAAGTGTCTCAAAAATGGTATGATTTTTCATATGTATTTTGGATACATTTGTGTTAAGCAACAAATGCCTAATAAAAAGTAGTTGAAAGATAGGAACAAAATGTAACTAACAAAACGTTGAAAATAGTAGTAATATAAAGAAAAAATAAGAAATAAAGGGAGTGGAGAAAAAATGATAGCTATAATTGATTATGATGCTGGTAATATTAAGAGCGTCGAAAAGGCAATTTTTTCATTGGGAGAACAGGCGGTAATTACTAGAGATAGAGAGGAAATTCTTGCGGCTGATAAGGTAATTCTTCCGGGAGTAGGTGCTTTTGGTGATGCAATGGAAAAAATTAGAAACTATGGACTAGAGGAAGTGATTCATGAGGTTGTAGATAAAGGAACCCCATTTCTTGGAATTTGTCTTGGTTTGCAACTTTTATTTGAAAGTAGTGAAGAATGTGCTGGTGTGAAAGGACTTGGCCTTTTAAAGGGTAAAATTACAAAGATTCCTGATAATCAGGGATTAAAGGTTCCGCAGATTGGTTGGAATTCCTTGAAATTCCCCAATAAGGGAAGACTGTTTGCAGGATTGGAAGAGGATTCTTATGTATATTTTGTACATTCCTATTATTTGCAGGCAGAAGAACCAGAGATTGTTGTTGCAACGACAGAGTATGCAGCACTGATTCACGCAGCAGTAGAAAAAGATAACATTTATGCTTGTCAATTCCATCCGGAGAAGAGCTCAGATGTTGGATTGAAGATTATCGAGAATTTTATCGCATTATAGAGGAGGCAGTATATGCATACAAAGAGAATTATTCCATGTTTGGATGTAAATAATGGACGAGTAGTAAAGGGTGTTAATTTTGTGAATTTGATTGATGCAGGAGACCCGGTTGCAGTTGCGGCAGCGTATGATAAAGCTGGTGCAGATGAGGTGGTTTTCCTTGATATTACAGCATCTTCCGATAATAGAGGAACTGTCGTTGATATGGTTCGTAAGGTTGCGGAAAAGGTATTTATTCCTTTTACTGTTGGAGGTGGTATCAGAACGGTTGATGACTTTAAGGCAGTATTGCGTGAGGGTGCAGATAAAGTTGCTGTAAATAGTGCGGCAATTATGAATCCAAATCTGATTAGTGAGGCGGCTGATAAGTTTGGTAGTCAGTGTGTAGTAGTTGCAATTGATGCTAAGCGTAGGGCAGACGGTTCAGGTTGGAATATCTTTAAAAATGGTGGTCGTGTGGATATGGGAATCGATGCGGTTGAATGGGCGATGAAAGCAGATAAGCTTGGTGCAGGTGAGATTCTTTTAACCAGTATGGACTGTGATGGAACAAAAAATGGTTATGATATTGAGCTTACTAGAATGATTTCTGAAAATGTTTCAGTTCCTGTCATTGCTTCTGGGGGTGCAGGTACATTGGAACATTTTTATGATGCTTTGGATGAAGGAAAAGCAGATGCGGCATTAGCAGCATCTTTGTTCCATTTTAAGGAGCTTGAGATTAAAGAAGTAAAGCAGTATTTAAGAGATAGAGGCATTTCTGTAAGATTGTAACAGAGCTTATGGGAACAGTTTTGTAAAGAATAGCGAAAGACAATAAATGTGTGAGGTATGAAGAATGGCGCAACTTTCAAATGATTGGCTAGAGGCAATTAGTAGCGAGTTTAAGAAGGATTATTATAAAGAGTTGTATCAATTTGTAAAGGAAGAGTACAGCAAAGTAGTGGTATATCCTCCGGCAGATGATATTTTTAATGCGATGCATTTTACACCATTAAATAAGGTGAAGGTGTTGCTATTGGGACAGGACCCATATCATAATGTAAATCAGGCGCATGGACTTAGTTTTTCCGTATTGCCAAGCCAGCCGGATTTACCTCCATCTTTACAGAATATTTATAAAGAATTGAATAGTGATTTGGGTTGCTATATTCCGAATAATGGTTATCTGAAAAAGTGGGCAGATCAGGGCGTATTGCTCTTAAATACAGTACTTACAGTAAGGGCGCATCAGGCAAATTCTCATCAGGGAAAAGGTTGGGAGAAGTTTACGGATGCCATCATTCAGGCAGTCAATGTACAGGATCGACCAGTGGTATATCTGTTGTGGGGAAGACCGGCACAGAGTAAAATACCGATGCTGACCAATCCAAAACATTTGATTTTGAAGGCACCTCATCCAAGTCCATTATCTGCGTACAGAGGATTCTTTGGTTGCAAGCATTTTAGTCAGGCGAATGAATTTTTACAGGCAAATGGTGTTGAACCGATTGATTGGCAGATTGAGAATATTTAATGGATTTTATAATCTATGAATCGTTGAAAAGGCAGATAAAGGGGAATGACTGAATGAGAGAGAATAAGTTATTGAAGAAAATTTTGTTAGAGGTATTAGATTATTCCAAAATTGTATTTTTTGCAGTCGTGATTGCTATGTTTTTGAAAGAAAATGTGGTAGCGAGTGCTTTAGTGCCATCTGGTTCCATGGAAGAAACGGTCATGGCAGGAGACAGAATTATGATTAATCGATTGGCATACATAGCAAAGGAACCGCAGAGAGGTGATATAGTTGCTTTTTATTACCCTGATGATGGAGAAACTCTTTATTTGAAACGTGTTATGGGGTTGCCGGGTGAGACTATTGAGGGCATTGATGGTTATGTCTATATTGATGGAGTAAAGTTGGAGAATGACTATACGACAGAGCATATGGAATATGATTTTGCCCCCCTTGAAGTGCCGGATGATTGCTATTTTATGATGGGGGATAATCGTAATAATTCATGGGATTCACGCTATTGGCAGAATAGTTTCGTGGAAGAGAAAGAAATTATCGGTAAAGCTGCATTTAAGTTTTATCCGGAGATTGAGGTGTTGGAATAAATTTATAAGGGAGACCAGTGGCAAAAAGGATATGAAAAATGATGTAATGATGAAATTGAAAACGGACAGTAGAGATGAAGTAGTGAGTTTTTTGAAAAGCCTTTGGAGAGAAGAGCCTCAGCCTTGTCCGTTGTGCGGTGGAAACATAGACTTTCTGCATAAAAAAGCAAAGAAAAGTAATTGTGACTGGATTTGTACCGTTTGTGGTGAAAGATATGATACCATAAAAATGCTGAATCAGTTAAACGAGAAATAAATTAGAAGTAGTAGTAGAATTTCTCGTAGAAAGGAAAATAAATAGTAAAAAAGACGAGTCTACTTAGCTGTAATGTTTGAGTAGGCTCTTTGTTTTGTGATAGAATATTGTGGATGTGTACTATTCTTTCGTATTTAATTGTTAAGATGAGGACAAGTAATAAAGCTCTTATTGATATAATTACTCAGTAACAAGTGCAAACATTTCTTGACAAGTTATAAAATTAATATTATAGTAGTATCAAACAGTACTACTAACATGGAGCGTAAAAAATAACATATAGCACAAAAAGGAAAGGAAATGAGTTATGAGTATTAGAATTGGTATTTTAGGATATGGTAATCTTGGACGTGGCGTAGAATGTGCAATAAAGCAGAATGATGATATGGAATTAGTTGCAGTGTTTACACGCCGTAGCCCGGAAACAGTAAAGATATTAACAGAAACAGCGGGAGTTTATCATATTGATGAGATTGTAGCGAAAAAAGATGAGATTGATGTATTGGTTATCTGTGGTGGTAGTGCAACAGATCTTCCTGTTCAGACACCGGAATATGCAAAGTATTTCAATGTAATTGACAGCTTTGATACACATGCAAGAATTCCAGAGCATTTTGCAAATGTTGATAAAACAGCACAGGAATCTGGCAAAGTTGGTATCATTTCTGTAGGTTGGGACCCAGGAATGTTCTCTCTCAATCGTGTATATGCAAGTGCGATTTTATCTGACGGACAGGATTATACATTCTGGGGTAAGGGTGTAAGTCAGGGGCATTCTGATGCGATTCGTAGAATTGAAGGTGTAGCGGATGCGAAGCAGTACACCATTCCTGTACCGGAAGCATTAGAGCAGGTTAGAAGTGGAAGCGCACCAGAGCTTACTACAAGACAGAAGCATACAAGAGAGTGTTTTGTTGTTGCAAAGGAAGGTGCAGACCTTGCAAGAATTGAAAAAGAAATCAAGGAAATGCCAAACTATTTTGCTGATTATGATACCACAGTAAACTTTATTTCACAGGAAGAGTTGAATAAGAATCACAGCGGTATTCCTCATGGTGGATTTGTTATTCGTAGTGGAAAGACTGGCTGGAATGGAGAGAATCAGCACATTATTGAATATAGCTTGAAATTGGATTCTAATCCGGAGTTTACTGCAAGTGTTTTAGTAGCGTATGCTAGAGCAGCATATCGCATGAACAACGAAGGACAGAAGGGCTGTAAAACAGTATTTGATGTAGCACCTGCATATCTTTGCAAGCAAAGCGGAGAAGAATTAAGAGCACACATGCTTTAATTTCAAAGGCTTGTAGACAGATAGGAGGCAACGATGGAAGAAGCTACGTTAATTGATAAGCTGTTGCTTTTTGGCTTGACGAGGCAGGAGGCGGTGATTTACCTGTGTTTGGCAGCGCACCAAGAGCTTTCTGGCTATGAGGTATCGAAGATAACGGGCATTTCACGTTCTAATGTGTACAACGCATTGGCAAGTTTGGTGGAAGAAGGTGCTGCCTATCTGTTAGAGGGCAGCACCAACAAATATACAGCTGTTGATGTAGAGGAATTTTGCGATAATAAGATTCGTCATTTGCAGAAGACTAAGGACGAGTTGGTACGTGATATGCCCCAAAATAATACGGACTGTGAGGGGTATATTACCATTTCTGGGCATAAGCATATCATGGATAAGGTTCATTATATGCTTACGAATGTGCAATACAGAATCTATGTGTCGATGCCTGTAGAGTTTCTTGAAAAGTGTAGAGAGGATATTGAGCGCTTGCTAGAGAAAGGAAAAAAGGTTGTTCTCATTGTAAGTGAGACGATTGATTTTCCAGGAGCAATTATTTATCTTACTGATAAAAAGGAGCAGCAGATACGATTTATTGTGGATTCCGAATATGTTCTGACTGGAGATATGAGTGGAAGAGCAACAGATACCTGTTTGTATTGCGGCCAAAAGAATTTTGTCAATGTATTCAAAGAATCTATGAAAAATGAGATTAAGCTGATTGAATTGCAGAAACACTATGAGAAATCAGAAAGAAATGAGATAGTATGATGGAGTGTAACAGGAAACTATGAAGGCGCTGAATAGTTTCGATAGAGCTTATCATATTGGAAATGAGTAAGAAAGGAAAGGTACGAAATGAGTAAGAAACCATTTGTAACCAAAGAACAAATAGAAGAAATCGTAAAAACATATCCAACACCTTTTCATATTTATGATGAGAAGGGAATTCGAGAGAATGCTCAAGCGTTAAAGGAAGCGTTTGCATGGAATAAGGGATATAAGGAGTTTTTCGCTGTAAAGGCAACTCCAAACCCATTTTTGATTGATATTTTACGTGAGTATGGTTGCGGTTGTGATTGCTCTTCCATGACAGAACTTATGCTTAGCGAGGCAATGGGAGTTAAGGGAGAGGACATTATGTTTTCTTCTAATGATACACCGGCAGAAGAGTTTGAATATGCGGCTAAGATTGGTGCAACTATTAACTTAGATGATTTTACCCATATTGAATTTTTAGAAAAGACAATTGGAAAGCTTCCGGAGACTCTATCATGTCGTTATAATCCGGGTGGAGTATTTAAGATTAGTACGGATATTATGGATAATCCGGGTGATGCGAAGTATGGTTTTACGACAGAGCAATTATTTGAAGGCTTCAAGCTTATGAAGGAAAAAGGAGTAAAGAATTTTGGTATTCATTCTTTCCTTGCAAGTAATACGGTAACCAATGAGTATTATCCAACTCTTGCAAAGACTTTATTCGAGGTTGCGGTTAAGTTAAAAGAAGAAACAGGTGCTAATATTACTTTTATCAATCTGTCCGGTGGTATTGGTGTTCCTTACAGACCAGAGCAGACTCCAAATGACATTAGAGTTATTGGAGAGGGAGTAAGAAAAGTATATGAAGAGGTTCTTGTTCCGGCTGGAATGGGTGATGTTGCAATTTACACAGAGCTTGGTCGTTTTATGATGGCTCCATATGGTCATCTTGTAACTAAGGCTATTCATGAGAAGCATACACATAAAGAATATATTGGTGTTGATGCATGCGCTGTAAATTTAATGAGACCAGCTATGTATGGTGCTTACCATCATATTACTGTTCTTGGCAAAGAAAATGAGCCATGCGATCAGACTTATGATATTACAGGATCTCTTTGTGAAAATAATGATAAGTTTGCGATTGACAGACAGCTTCCAAAGATTGATAAGGGAGATTATCTTGTGCTTCATGATACGGGTGCGCACGGATTTGCTATGGGTTATAACTACAATGGAAAATTGAAGTCGGCAGAGCTTCTATTAAAGCAAGATGGTAGTGTACAGCTTATTAGACGAGCAGAAGAACCAAAAGATTATTTTGCAACCTTTGATTGCTTTGACATTTATAAGAAGATGGGCTTCTAAGAGTAGAAAACGGACTTGCAATTATACAATATATAACGGATAATAAAAGAGCGGCTATATAAATAGTCGCTCTTTTCGTACATAATTAAATTTGAAATAGATGAAAAAATATGGGAGGAGATTATGAACTTAAGAAAGCTGGTAGGTACAAGAGAATTTTATAAAAAAGTATTATTTATAGCGATTCCGATTATTTTGCAAAATGGTATTACAAATTTTGTTGGACTTTTGGATAATATTATGGTTGGACAGGTCGGTACGGACCAGATGTCAGGCGTGTCTATTGTGAATCAGTTACTTTTTGTTTTTAATTTAAGTATTTTTGGTGGTATTTCTGGAGCTGGTATATTTACTGCACAATATTACGGAAAAGGCAGTCATGAGGGAGTGCGACAGACTTTTCGTTTCAAGATGATTACCTGTATTTTCATAGCGGTTATTGGATTAGCTGTATTAATTGGATTTGATGAGCCACTGATTGATATGTTTTTGCATGAAGGAAGTGCAACAGGTAATGCAGAGGATACATTACGTTATGGAGTAGATTATCTAAAGGTCATGTTAATCGGATTGGTTCCGTTTGCAATTAATTCTGCTTATACGAGTACCCTTCGAGAAACGGGTGAAACTGTTCTTCCGATGAAGGCAGGAATTGCGGCGGTATTTGTGAATCTGTGTCTGAACTATGTATTGATTTTTGGACATTTTGGAGTACCTGCAATGGGTGTAGTTGGTGCTGCAATTGCTACCGTTATTTCACGATATGTGGAATGTGCAATAGTAATCATTTGGACGCATACACATAAGGAAAGGGTACCATTTATTGATGGGGTATATAAGAGCTTATACATTCCGTTGCCATTGGTAAAGCAGATTATAGTGAAGGGAATGCCATTGATGATAAATGAGTTCTTATGGTCAGTAGGGATGACTCTTTTGACTCAGTGTTATTCAACAAGAGGATTGGCAACGGTTGCAGCACTGAATATCAGTAATACGATTAATAATACATTTAACGTCATTTATATTGCGTTGGGATCTACGGTTGCGATTATTGTAGGTCAGCATTTAGGGGCTAATCGTATGGAGGATGCAAAGAGAGAGGATACACAACTTATTGCTTTTTCGGTGGGAAGCTGTTTTGTGGTAGGAGCTGTTTTGATACTAATAGCACCATTGTTCCCACAACTTTATAATACAACGGATGAAGTTAAGGAGATTGCAAAGAACTTGATTTACGTTGTCGCAATCATGATGCCGATGAATGCTTTTTTGCATGCTTCGTATTTTACTCTTCGTTCTGGTGGAAAAACAGTGATTACATTTTTCTTCGATAGTGTATTTATTTGTTGTGTGAGTGTTCCAGCAGCATTTGTGCTTGCATATTATACGAATGTTCCGATTATTACTATGTTTGTAATGGTACAGTGTATAGACTTGATTAAGTGTGTGATTGGTTTTGTCTTGGTGAAAAAGGGCGTATGGTTACAGAATATGGTAGAAGAATAAAAGAAAAGCTTAAGTGCATGTTAAATATAAATGCATTTTAAGCTTTTTTGAGTTTATTAATATAGTGGAAATTTTTACGTCTAAGTTACTCTTTTACTACTTCAATTTTTTTTAGAACCACGCAAAGTGGTTGTTCCTGTTGAATTTCTGATAATTAACTGCGGTCTTAAAAGAGAACGCGAAATTGGAACCTTTGCAATGAGCCAGTAAAGTGCAGCGTAAGAGTTTTTACCAAGGTCAAGTCGGTCTTGCTTAATGGTTGTTAATGAAGGAGTCGTTGTCTCTGCGGTAGGGATGTCATCGTATCCGATGATACTGACATCTTCGGGAACACGAATATTTTGTCTTAAACATTCCTTAATAGCACCGATAGCCAAGAGGTCATTACCACAAATAATAGCAGTAGCACCATGGTT
The DNA here is from genome assembly GCA_017436865.1 of Lachnospiraceae bacterium. GTDB lineage: Bacteria > Bacillota > Clostridia > Lachnospirales > Lachnospiraceae > COE1. The sequence continues at coordinate 17,675 of JAFSCH010000060.1, read as the reverse complement.
GATTAAGTCTGTTACGTGATACTTAGCACTTTCTTCAACATAGTAGCCATAAGCGATTAAATCTTCTTCGATATCCAAATTGTGATTCTGCATACTGCTGATATAAGCATCATAACGGTTTGCAGTAATCATGGAATCTTTGGAACCATTTAATAATGCGATATGTGTGTGTCCCAAATCATGCAGATGGTCGATGGCTAAATCGATACCTTCATAACTATCTGTACCAATATAAGCTACATTAGGATTCCGTTTTATATAGTTATCGAAAAGAACAGTAGGAATGGTTGTGTTTTCTAATTGCTTCATCCATGGGTCTTTTAAGGCAAATCCTACTAAGAATCCACCATGGTATTGATTTCTTAACATATATCTGTCATAAGGCTCTTTCATTTGAAGAACAGGTGTCATAGGGACGATGTGTACTTCCCAGTTGTCGCGGATGGCTGCCTGTTTAAAACCAAGAAGAATATCAAATCCAAAGTCTTCAGGTTTTTCATAGAGCATATTTTCAATAAATATGCAGAGACGTTTTCTAGTCTCTTTTTTCATTTTTTTTGTTACATACCCCATCTCAATGGCGGTATCAAGAACTTGTTTTTTTAAATCAGGACTGATGTCATTGGCATCATTAAGTCCTTTTGAAACAGTGCTGGGAGCAATCCCAAGTCTATTAGCTATATCTTTAATCGTTACCAAGCTGTTTCCTCCTTTAAATCGTCATATCTGTCAAAAAGGAGCACTGACAGAATATATATTTCGTATTTTTTTCGATTTTTTTCGTAATCCAAAAAATAAGCATACATGATTATGTTAATCTTTGCAAGAGGGAAAACAAAATTCTCTAAAAAGCACAAAATGTATAGAAAAATATTGTGAACTATTCAAAAGATATACAGATTGAACAAAAGAAAAAGATGACATATAATAGAAATGCGAAAAAAAGCGAAATGTTTCGCGTGAATCGGATTTGTAAATATCTGATTTTGGGAGGAAGTACTATATAAGGAGGAACATCATGAAAAGAGTTAACGTGAAGGGTGCTGTGAGCAAGACTTCGGCATGGATTCTTTCGGCAGCATTGGCATTTTCTTCTTGTCCTGTTTCTGTTCAAGCAGAAGAGAGCATAGATGAGAATAATCAAGTGGCAGAAGAACAGCAGAAAGAAGCAGTAGAGGTGAATTCTTCTGTAGATGAATCTGAGCCTAATGGAGATGCATCAGAAGAGGGTGACGCAAAGGAAACAAAGGTGGAAGAGAATGAAGAAGAAAGTTCCGAAGAAGAAATGGAAGAGAATACTTCAGAAGAAGCAAATTCAGAAAATCTTGAGGAAACTATAACAGAAGAAAGAACAGAGGAACTAATAACAACGGAAGAGGCTGGAACAGAAGTAGAAACTGTTACAGAAGAAGAGACCGTAACGATAGAAGAGGAAGAAATTGCTTTATTTGCGGAAATTGGAAACGTTGTCAAAACGTGTCCTACAATTGGTGAAAACGGAAAGGTAACATTCCATTATTATCCAGAAGCTGGTGAAGAGGTAACGTCTGCGTATGTAAAAGGTTCTTGGGACTCTAACTGGGAAAAATATTTTTACATGGATGAGGATGAAGCTGGTGCATGGAGTGTAACAGCAGATTTATCGTTAGAAGATTCTTATGAATATGGAATTGTGGTAAATGATAACTGGGTAGGTGATCCAACGAATCCTAGAGATGGTGGAAATTCACAGATTTTAAGAAATCCAAGTTTCAATAGCGATGGAACTGTAACAATCTTCTATTACCCACAGGGAGATGAAGATGTAAATCTTTTATATAAGCTCTCTGATGAAACAGAGTATACAAGTGTTGCTATGACAACAGATGCATATCATTCAGCTTTATTATCAGCAACTGTAAGTGCTCAGGGTGACTATACTTATATGTTCGAGGTTGATGGAACTCAGACAGCAGATATCAATTGTAAAGAAGCAACATTTTCAATTGGTGAGCTTCCAGAAGATGATGCGTCTGTGAAGAGTCCTGTAGTCAATGGTAATGTGGTAACATTCAATTACTATGGACCAACATCTAAGAGTGTAAACTTAGCAGGCGAGATGAATGGTTGGTCAGCAACAGCTACATCATTTACTTATAATAAAAATACTGGATTTTGGACAATTGAAAAAGAATTGGAGCCAGGAAAATATGAGTACAAATTTGTAGTTGATGGTAATTGGATTACAGATCAGAGAAATGAAGCACAGAGCAGTGGAAATAGTGTTTGCTATGTAAGTGGTATGAAAGGTGCTACTCTTGATGTAGAGGCTGGTGCAGAGGTTACATTACCAGCATCTTTGAATCTTTATGATGAAAAGGGTGTAGCAACAGAGGTAACACCTACTTATGAAGTAGAAGAGCAGTATAAGGAAGTTCTTAAGGTAGAAGAAGGTAAAATTGCAGTACCAAACACATTTTCAAATGAATATTTCAAAGTAATAGCTTCTTATGAAACATATACAGCAGATGTATATGTAAATGTTAAAGCAAATGTATTTACTTATACACTTTACTATTTAGATGAAAATCATCAGGATACAAGTGCTGCATCACTTTGGATTTGGTCAGACAATGTAAATGGTACACAGTATTACTTTGATGACGCAGTAGTACTTGATGATGGAAAGACATGGTTAAAAGCGGAAGTAAAGCTTCCTTTAGAGGTTTTATATATTATTCCAAGAGCGTATGCAGATTGGTCTTGGCAGGATGCTGACAAGAAGTTTGTGAATAGTGCACAGGATAAGAATGCAACCTTATATCTGGTGAATGGAGATGCTACTGTATATACAGAGCTTCCTGAATTGAAAGAGAAGGAATACAGATATATTATTGTAGAATATAGTAGACCAGGAAATGATTATGAAGGCTGGAATATTTACAGCTGGAATACAGGATATGGTAGTGAAACAAATATTTCGTTTGAAGCAGCTGGTGGAAAAATGGTAGCTTATGTTCCTGTTGTAGATACCAAGGAAAGCATTTCTTTCTGTATGAGAAGAAGTGAAGATGGTAATCCATGGGCTGAAAAGGATGGCGGAGACCATATGATTTCTATTCCACTTGATCAGAAGATAGTAAAGGCTACTTTTGAGCAGGGAGTGGGTGTAACCGGAAATCGTGCTTATAATATTGGATATGTGACAGATGTTACAAAGGATGAGATTAATTTCTATTTTAGAGATGATGCTTTATATCAGAACTATGAAGAGGATTCCTTAGAAGGAAACGTTAAGCTTGTTTTAGATGGAACAGAATATGATATGGCTTATGATGCTGAGAATGAGAGATATTTCTATACAGGTAAGCTTGAAGAAGGTATACATCATTATGGCTATATGGTAGAAGGTAATTTGGTTTTAGATAAGTTTAATACACAGACAGGCGATTTGAATGGTGTTACTTATTCTGTATATGAGTATGTTGCATTTGATGCAGAGCTTAAAGCAACAGTGAGTCCAAGTGCAATTGATTATAATCAGAATGCGGTATTAACTCTTAATATTGGAAATGAAGACAATACACTTGAAATTGTTGAAGCATATGCTGATTTAAGTGCTTTGGGACAGAGCAGTCAGTTTGCAATTGATCCTGCATTAATGGAGGCAACGATTGCAGTAGATCAGAGAATTCCAATAGGTGAAAAAGAGATTTCTGTTACCGCAAAAGATCAGTATGGAAATATTTATGAAACAACGGTAGAAGTAACAGTTCTTTCAAGAGAAAACAACGGAGATTTTGATTGGGATGAAGCAGTTATCTATTTTGCTGTAACTGATAGATTCTTTGATGGAAATAGTGCAAATAATGATGCTTATGGAACAGGAACATATGCTCCAGAGCAGGGTTCTATGTATCACGGCGGTGACTTTGCAGGTTTAGAAGCAAAGCTTGATTATTTACAGGACTTAGGTGTAAATACAGTCTGGATTACACCAATTGTAGAAAATATTGAAGATTCCTTTAAGTGTGATGGATATGATAATCAGTACAATTCCGGTTATCATGGATACTGGGCAAGCGATTTTACGAAGCTTAATAAGCATTTAGGAACAGAAGAAGAATTTAGTGCATTAATTAGTGCAATGCATGCTCGTGGAATGAAGCTCATGGTAGACGTAGTATTAAATCATACTGGTTATGGTGTGGAAGATACTTTTAACAATACCTTTATCCCAGGCAAAAATATGCTTCGTGATACGACAACTACTGTTAAGGGTGATGATAAGAAGGATTCACTTTCGGGACTTCCTGATTTCGTAACAGAAGACAGAGAAGTAAGTGATATGTTGGTAGAATGGCAGACAGAATGGGTAGAAAAGTATGATATTGATTACTATCGTGTAGATACAGTTAAGCATGCAGATGATACCACATGGAAGGCATTCAAGAATGAGCTTACAAAGGTAAATCCTGAATTTAAGATGATTGGTGAATATGCAGGAAGTGGTTATGCAACACATGCAGGACAGCTTGGAACAGGTCAGATGGACTCTATCTTAGACTTTGACTTTAATGATAAGGCATTAGATTTTGTGGGTGGAAATCTCTCTGGCATTGAAAGCTTTATGGAAGCACGTAACACAGGAATTAATAACACAGCAACCGTAGGAAGCTTCTTAGGAAGCCATGATGAAGATGGTTTGATGTTCCGTATGGTAAATGAAAGAGGTTTCAGTGAAGATAAGGCATATGACCTTATGAAGGTAGCTGCTACATTCCAGATTACTGCAAAAGGACAGCCAGTAATTTACTATGGTGAAGAGTTAGGACAGACAGGTGCAAATAATTGGCCAATTCAGGCAAATCGTTATGATATGGACTGGGCTAATGCAAATGATAACAATGAAATGTTAGTTCATTATAAGGAACTGTTAGATATCAGAAATGATTACACAGATGTATTTGCTAAGGGTAGCAGAAATACAGTAAAACTCGATGAAAGCAATGGTGTATTAGTAGTTAGCAGAAATTATGCAGGTCAGGCATTATATGTTGGTTTCAATATTAACCAGACAGAAGCAAAAGCTGTTGAAGTTTCCCTAAATGCAGGAACTACATATACTGATTTATATAGTGGAAATGCTTATACAGCAGATAAGGACGGAATGGTTACAGTCACAATTCCATCAGCAGCAGATGGTGGTACTGTAGTATTGAAGGCTGGTAAGAGTTCTACAGAAGATAATCCAGTGGTAAAACCACAGAATCCTTCAACACCAGTTAACAATTCTTCTAAAGAGCATTCTACGGAAGATAATACAACTGTAGCGCCAGAAAAGGTAGAGTTACAACCAACATATACAAAGATGGACGGAACGATTGTTTCTGGATGGAAGAATGTAGTTAAGGAAGCGGTAGCAGTAGCAGAAGCTAATAGAGTGCCACAGTCAGAAAACATAGAAAATGCCACAGGTGCTCTTACAGTTGATCTTGTGATTGCTGAAAATACAGTAAAAACAATTCCGGCTGATGTTGTAAAGAACATGGTTGAGAGTAGAGCAGATTTTAGAATTCATTATGGAAAAAATATCGTATTGGCATTTACAAATAGTACGTTAGCAGAAGTTGTAGGAGATCTCGATTTGAATATTTTAGTTTCAACAGATAAAGATTTTGGTGCAGGCTTTAAGTCTATCGTATTAGATCCAAGAAAGAAGGCAATTTATGGAGCGAAGCTTGCAGTTGCATTTAATCTTGGAAAAGAAAATGCAGGTAAGACAGCATTTGTATTCCATAGAAATCTGACTAATAATCAGGTAGAGTTAATGACAGCATGTGTGATTGCAGAGAATGGTATCATTGCAATGCCAGGAATTGATTATACAGATTTAATTATTTTATACTAGAAAATGTCAGAAAAAAATCTTAGTCATATCTTAACTTGAATAACTGACAATTAGGAAGTAATATAATATTGGCGATTACTTAGGGGGGGTAACACTACGTTGCCCCCCTTTTGCATGCGTGAACACGGAGTATGCAGAAAAATAATGTAAATTTGCCTGAGGAGCTTTTGATAACTCCTGATTATACAAGAAAGGAGATGAGTGGAAGATGGAAGAGCTTGCAAAGGAACTGATGGAAGAGCTGGCTTGTGAGACTGCTTTTACGATTCCAGTTTTTGGAGGAATTCCGGTATCGGAATCGGTTGTAGTTACATGGTTAATTATGGCTATTCTTGTAATTCTGTCCATATGCATGACTAGAAATCTCAGGGTAGAGAGTCCTAGCAGAAGACAGGTTATTGTAGAATATTGCGTGACATGGCTTCAGAATTTGGTCAAAGGATTTCTTGGCGAAGAAGCAAAGCAGTATGTTCCATATCTGGTAACGGTTATTGTATATATAGGTTTTTCAAACGTAATCGGATTGTTTGGCATGAAACCGCCAACAAAGGACATGAATGTTACTGCGGCATTAGCTGTCATGAGTATTGTGCTGATTGAGTATTCCGGAATCCATGCAAAAGGCGTAAAAAAATGGGCAAAGGGCTTTACGGAGCCGGTTGCGATTATTACACCAATTAACATACTGGAGATTTTTATCAGACCTTTATCGTTATGTATGCGATTGTTCGGTAACGTGCTTGGTGCATTTGTAGTCATGGAATTACTCAAGATTATTATGCCAGCATTTTTGCCAATTCCGTTCAGTTTGTATTTTGATGTATTTGACGGATTGTTGCAGGCATATGTATTTGTATTTTTAACATCATTGTTTATCAAAGAAGCAGTGGAATAAAGGAAAAGGAGAATAATATGGGAACTATTATAGCTATTGGAGCAGGAATTGCAGTTTTAACAGGTTTAGGAGCAGGTATTGGTATTGGTATTGCAACAGGTAAGGCATCAGAGGCAGTAGCAAGACAACCAGAGGCAGAAGGTAAGATTTCCAAGCTGTTGTTACTTGGTTGTGCACTTGCAGAAGCTACCGCTATTTACGGTTTCGTAATTGCGATCTTAATTATCATTATGTTGAAATAATCAGGAGGAAACATATGCTTAGATTAGATATTAATCTGGTCTTTACCATCATCAATTTGCTGGTTCTTTATTTTTTGATGAAGAAGTTTTTATTCAAGCCAGTAAATAATATTATTGCTCAAAGGGAAGAAGCGATAAAAAAGCAGTTTGATGAGGCAGAAGAAACAAAGAAACAGGCTGATGAGTTAAAGAAGGAATATGAGGCATCTCTTGAGAATGCAAAGGCGGATTCTGAAAAAATTGTTCAGGAGGCAAGAGCTAAGGCTAGAACAGAGTATGATCGTATTGTAAAGTCAGCCGATGAGGATGTTGCAAGAAGGTTACAGAAGGCAGAGGAAGTTATTGCTGAAGAAAAGGCAAAATCCTTACGGAGCATGGAACACGAGATTGAGAATCTGGTTATGGCAGCAGCAACGAAGGTTGTTGGTGAAAAGGTAACCGTAGAGAATAGTCAGAAGCTTTATGACGAGTTTCTGACAGAAATGGGTGAAGCAAAATGACACAGGCAGTAATTGATTATGCAAAGGAAATGAAGAAGCTGTCTGTAGCAGTAGAAGATGCAAAACAGACAGCTGAGATATTAGAGGCATTGCCACAGCTTATGACTGATTTTGAGAATCCTACGATTGAACTAGAGAAAAAACATCATATGATTGATATGATTTTCCCAATTAATATAAGGGACTTCTTGAAATTATTATGTGACCATCATGATTTTGCTCTGTTTTCACAGATTTTGGAAGCGTTTTATGATGAACAGCGTAAAGAGGATGCCGTTCCGAATCTTAAGGTGGAGATTTGTTATGTTGTTCCACCAACAAACGAACAATTGAATAAAATCAAAGTTTTCCTAAAGGAAAAGTGTAATGCAGATAATCTAGATGTTATCTTAAAGGAAGACAAAAATTTGCTCGGTGGTTTCATTATTCGTGCAGGTAACGAAGAATATGACTGGAGTATGCGGGGAAGATTACAGCAGATTCAGCAGAATATGAAAGAACATGCACAGGTAATAGATGAGACAAGCGATATTATTACGATTCTGAAAACAGAAATCGAAGAATCAGCATTTGATACCAGTAAGCATGAGGTTGGTAATGTGACTTGGATTGGTGACGGCATTGTTACGATACAAGGAATAGATCATGCTATGTATGGAGAAATTGTTATCTTTGATACTGGCGTAAAGGGAATGGTACAGGATATCCGTAAAAAGGAGATTGGTTGTATTCTTTTTGGACGTGAAAATGGTATCAGAGAGGGTACAAAGGTTATCAGAAGTGGCAGACGAGCTGGTATTCCTGTTGGTGAAGCATTCCTTGGTCGAGTTGTGGATGCGCTTGGTGCACCAATTGATGGAAAAGGCGAAATGGAAGCAGTAGATTACAGACCGATTGAAAATGAAGCACCAAGTATTGTTGACAGAAAGTCGGTTACAGTCCCTATGGAAACTGGAATTCTTGCGATTGACTCTATGTTCCCGATTGGACGAGGTCAGCGAGAATTGATTATTGGAGACCGCCAGACAGGTAAGACAAGTATTGCGATTGATGCCATTCTGAATCAAAAGGGTAAGGACGTTATCTGCGTTTATGTAGGTATTGGTCAGAAGGCGTCTACCATTGCAAAGCTGGTACATACCTTGGAGGTGAAAGATGCACTTCCTTATACGATTGTTGTTTCTGCAACAGCAAGTGATCCAGCGTCCTTACAGTATATTGCACCATATTCAGGAACTTCGCTTGCAGAATATTTCATGTATCAGGGCAAAGATGTATTAATTATATATGATGATTTGTCCAAGCATGCGGTTGCATACAGAGCATTGTCTTTGCTGCTGGAGCGTTCTCCGGGACGAGAGGCATATCCGGGAGATGTATTCTATCTTCACTCAAGATTGTTAGAGCGTTCTTCCAGAATCACAGAGGAAGCAGGCGGTGGCTCCATTACAGCACTTCCGATTATTGAAACACAGGCAGGTGACGTTTCCGCATATATTCCGACGAATGTAATTTCTATTACAGATGGTCAGATTTATCTGGAAAGCTCCTTGTTCAACGCAGGTCAGAGACCAGCTGTAAATGTAGGTCTTTCTGTATCACGTGTAGGTGGTGCAGCTCAGACCAAGGCAATGAAAAAAGCAGCAGGAAGTGTTCGTATTGATTTGGCGCAGTTTCGTGAGATGGAAGTCTTTACACAGTTCAGTTCTGATTTGGATGAGGCAACCAAGCAACAGTTGGAATATGGAAAGGGCTTGATGGAAATCTTAAAGCAGCCGCTTGGTAGACCACTTTCTATGCCGGAACAGGTCATTACCTTATGTGCGGCTAATCATAAGCTTTTCATGGGAATACCACAGAAGCAGTTGAAACAGTTCCAGATGGATATGTTGCAGTATGTAAATGATAATCATAGTGAGATTATTCATGAACTGGAATCTCAAAAGGTATTAACAGATGAGCTTGTAGAAGAAATTTTAAAAGCAGTGAACGAAATGCGTAGAAAGGCATAGTGCTATGGCAAATGCGAAGGAAATTCAAAACAGAATGCACAGCATTCAGGATACCATGAAAATTACCAAGGCTATGTATATGATTTCTTCATCCAAGCTGAAAAAGGCAAAAAAGACGATGGAAGATTCCATGGAACACTTTTATGCCATTCAAAGCTCCATTGCAAGAATTATTCGTCATGCGCCGGATATTGAAAATGCGTATTTCGGACATAACAAGGGACAGGACAAGAAAAGAGTAGGCTATATTGTAGTTACAGCTGATAAAGGTCTTGCCGGTGCGTATAACCAGAATGTCATAAAAATGGTACAGGATGAACTGGACAAGAATCCGGATGGAGAGTTGTTTGTAGTTGGACAGATTGGAAGAAGCTATTTTGAAAAAAAGGGCTATAATATTCATCGACATTTTCAATATACAGCACAGAATCCATCGATTCATAGAGCTAGAGTTATTACAGAGGAGATTCTTGTAAGATATAATGAAGAGAAGCTGGATGAGGTCTATATTGTATATACAAGAGATATCAATAATGTAGATAGTGAAGCAAAGATGAAAAAGCTGTTACCATTATCAAAATCATATTTTAGTCAAATGGACAGAAGTAAATTCATGGTATCTGATACAACAAGATATCTGCCATCACCAAATGATGTTATGAATGCTATTGTTCCAAACTATGTAACAGGATTTATTTACGGTGCTTTAGTAAAGTCCTATGCTTGTGAGCAGAATGACAGAATGATGGCAATGGATGCAGCAACAGGAAATGCGACAGAGATGCTTAAGAATTTGTCGATAGAGTATAACAGAGTGCGTCAGGCAGCAATTACACAGGAAATAACGGAAGTAATTGCAGGTGCAAAGGCGCAGAAAAGGAAGAAAGTTGATGAAGAAGGGTAAAATAGTGCAGGTTTTAGGACCTGTCGTAGACGTTGAATTTGAAAGCTCAGATCTTCCCTATATCAAGGACGCATTGGAAGTTGATAATAATGGAAAAAAATGTGTTATGGAAGTTGCACAGCATATTGGAAAAAATGTAGTGCGTTGTATTATGCTGACCTCTAGTGACGGGCTTTATCGAGATATGGAAGTAACTGCAACAGGAAGCAGTATCAAGGTTCCTGTTGGAAAGAAGACATTAGGCAGATTATTTAATGTAACTGGACAAACACTGGATTCCGGTGAAAGTCTGGAAAATGGAGAAAAATGGGTGATTCACAGAGAGCCACCTGCTTTTGAAGAGCAGAGTCCTGCTGTTGAAATACTTGAAACAGGTATCAAGGTTATTGATCTTCTTGCCCCTTACGCCAAGGGAGGTAAGATAGGTCTGTTTGGTGGTGCCGGTGTAGGTAAGACAGTATTGATTCAGGAGCTGATTACTAACATTGCAACAGAACATGGTGGTTATTCCATTTTTACAGGAGTAGGAGAACGTTCCAGAGAAGGTAATGATTTATGGAATGAAATGAAGGAATCTGGTGTTATTGAGAAAACGGCTTTGGTATTTGGACAGATGAATGAGCCGCCAGGAGCACGTATGCGTGTGGCGGAAACAGGACTTACAATGGCAGAATACTTCAGGGATGTAGAGCATCAGGATGTGCTTTTATTTATTGATAATATTTTCCGTTTTGTACAGGCTGGTAGTGAAGTTTCTGCACTGCTCGGTCGTATGCCGTCAGCGGTAGGATATCAGCCTACACTTGCAACAGAGGTTGGTGAACTTCAGGAGAGAATTGCTTCTACGAAAAAAGGTTCTGTCACATCGGTACAGGCAGTTTATGTACCAGCGGATGATTTGACGGATCCGGCTCCGGCAACTACCTTTGCGCACTTGGATGCAACTACGGTTCTATCAAGAAAGATTGTAGAGCAGGGTATTTATCCGGCAGTTGATCCGTTGGAATCTTCTTCACGAATTCTTGAGGCAGATGTAGTAGGAGAAGAGCATTATAACACGGCACGTGCTGTACAGGCAATTCTACAGAAATATTCCGAATTGCAGGATATTATTGCTATTTTAGGTATGGAAGAATTATCAGAAGAAGATAAGACTACTGTATATCGTGCCAGAAAGGTACAAAAGTTTCTGTCACAGCCATTCCATGTTGCGGAAAACTTTACCGGAGTTCCTGGCAAGTATGTACCTTTAAAGGAAACAATCCGAGGATTTAAAGCAATTATCAATGGCGAGATGGATGAATATCCGGAAACTGCATTTTTTAATGTAGGAACAATAGAAGATGTCATTGAGAATGCAAAGAAGATGGGGTAATGGTATATGAATACTTTTGAGTTAAAGGTCGTTGCAATTAACCGAATATTCTTTAACGGAAAATGCAAGCAGGTTATTGTCAGTGCTGCGGATGGTTCTATTGGAATTATGGCACATCATGAGAAATCTGTTTTGGCCCTGGTGGAGGGACCTATGCGAATTCAGACAGAAAATGATGAATGGATTGAGGCTGTTACGGGAGTAGGCCATGCACAGATTGCCTATAACAGAATGTCGATTATCGTTGATTTTGCTGAAAAACCGGAAGAAATTGATGAACGCAGAGCTCAGGAAGCGTTAGAACGAGCTCAGGAGGCTATGCGCCAAAAACAGAGTATTCAGGAGTATCATATGTCACGGGCTAACATAGCAAGAGCTATGGCAAGACTTGCAATGAAAAAACGTAATATGAGAGATATCCAATAAAAATAAGGGTTGTGAAAAATGAGAAATCACTTTTCACAACCCAATATTTTTGAATACAATTATTTCTGTTCTTCCTTCATCGGCTTAACAAAGAATAAGCTTAAAAGAAGTGCAACAATGTAAAGAACGATTGTAACATAAAGTACTGTCTGGTATCCGGTAGGATTTACCATATAACCGCCTACTTCAACCTGCTCACCGAAGTTGTTAACAATCCAGGTTGCAAGCTGGTTTCCTGTAAGACCTGCAAATGCCCATGCGGATAATGTAATACCATGGAGTGCAGAGATACTTCCCATTCCATAATTATCGGAAAGAAGAGTAGGAACGTTGGAGAAGCCTCCGCCGTAGCCTGCGTTAACAGCCATAATTAAAGCGAGTACAAGAACTGTTAAGCCCATATTGCCTGCGCCGTTTGCAATACCACCTGTTAAGATAGTAAGACCTGTAAGAGCGATAGAAACGATGAAGATAATCTTATAAACAGTGTTTCTATCCTTCATAGTATCAGCCCATGCAGACAAACCTAAACGTCCACCAGCATTGAAAATAGCAGATACAGTAGAAATAATACCTATAGAAGCAGCAAGACCAAGACACTTAACAATTGCCTTTTCCTGAGAGATTAATGCTAAACCACAAGTAATATTGATATAGAACATTAACCAAATACCAATATAGTTGGTAATAGGTCTTGTCTTGATAACCTGCATGATGCTTGGCTTTTCTTCAGAATTAGAAGGCTCATGCCATCCTTCTGGCTTCTTTAATAATAAATGTCCAATGAACATCATTACAAAATATACACATGCAAGGATAAGGAACATTTGCCAAATACCGTTTTCGCCAAGGCTTGCTAGAAGAGACTGCATGATAGGGCTGGCAATCGCTTTAGCAGCACCAAATCCTGCTACAGCAAGACCTGTTGCAAGACCTTTCTTGTCAGCAAACCAAAGCATAAGCGTTTTAACTGGTGAAAGGTAACCTGTACCAAGACCAACACCCATGATAAAACCATAGCAGAGGTAAATTCCTAATAAAGCAAGAATATTGCCGGTAACAGTACCATCGGCGTTAACTACTTTTGTAGCACCACCATACCAGATGAAGAATCCTGTACCAGCCATACCAACTGCAAAGCAAATAGTAGCGATTAAGGAAGATTTATGAATATCTTTTTCTACAACGTTTCCTAAGAATGCAGCTGACATTCCTAAGAAGAAGATAGCGAAACTGAATGCCCATTCAGTGGCTCCTTTTGAATGTCCAATGTAATCAGCGATTTCCTGGCTGAAAATAGACCAGCAATATACAGTACCGATACTACAATGAAGTAATAAAGCAGGAATTGCAGCTCTAATCCATTTGTTGGTGCGCCAGCCACCAGTTTTTTGTGTGTTGTTGCTCATGATTTCATTTTCCTTTCTGAGTATTTTCTTTTGTTTTTTTAGAAATTGAATGATAAATCCCTTTATATTATACCATAATACACGCAAATAATATATAATGTTTTAAAATAATTGTAAAAATAACATAAAAGATTGAATTGTACTATATATTAATACACTATGGGAAGAACCATTGTTTACTGTACACAGGTATTATTTTGTGAGGTGTTTTGCGAAGCAGTAATTAGTATAGGGGCTTTTTTTCTAAGCAAATTCCTGTTACAATAAGTAATATCATAGGTGGCATGGAATTTGTGACTTTACCGATAATTGTAATTTGTAAAGGTAAGGCGTTGCTTCCTATAAAAGACAGTAGCTGTTAGGGCTATGGAAAGGCAGGAATCATTATGCAGAATCAGATGACATTGAATCAAATGATTGAGTATGTAGCAACTTGTCCCGTTTGCGGAGGTTATGTTATGGTATTTAATGCAGAAACACAGGATTTTGCCTGTACCTGTTGCAAGCGTGTCTGGCTGGATGGAATAGTAAAGAAAAAAGGGGTTTATGAGCAATGAATGACAGACTAACTAGAAATGACATCAAGAAGATGGAAGAAGAAATTGAACATAGAAAGCTGGTAATTCGAAAGGAAGCCCTTGAGCAGGTGAAAGAAGCCAGAGCACAGGGAGATTTAAGTGAGAACTTTGAATACTATGCAGCAAAAAAATATAAGAATCAGAATGAAAGTCGTATCCGTTATTTGGAGCGAATGATTAAAACAGCAGAAATTATTGAGGATGATTCCAAAGAGGATGAAATCGGTTTGAATAAGACGGTTGAAGTCGAGTTTGTCGAGGATGGTACAATAGAAGTTTATAGGCTAGTTACGACAATTAGAAACAATCCATTACAAGGTTTGATTAGTATCGAGTCACCAATTGCAAAGGCGTTGATTGGACATAAAGAAGGCGATCAGGTTCATGTACAGGTGAATGACAGTTTTGGATATGATGTGATTGTGAAAAAGGTGGAAAATACGCCGGATGATGATTCGATAGAGATTAGAAAATTTTAAGTAAATTTATGGAGAAGCCGATATCATCGGCTTCTTTATTAAATTATAAGAATATGCTGGTATAGGATTGTTGTCAAGTAAATAAAAGATTGATATAATAGGTTCGTTTGAGAGGTAACATAAGATATGAATTTAATTAATGTAGAAAATATAACAAAATCGTACACAGACAGTTTGCTTTTCGATGAAGCATCTTTTGCTATAAATGAACAGGAAAAGGTTGGAATTATTGGTGTTAATGGAACCGGTAAGACAACGCTACTAAAAATGGTAGTAGGCTTAGAGGAGCCGGAGAAGGGAACGATAACGAGAGCAAATCATATTGTAATTCGTTATTTATCGCAGAATCCGATATTTGATGAGGGAGCAACGGCATTAGAGTGTGTGATGAAAAATAATCTTACATCAGACAATGAGTGGTCGTTGGAAAGTGAAGCAAAGTCTATGTTGCAAAGGCTTGGTATCACGGACTATGGTCAAAAGGTAGAATATATGTCTGGAGGACAGAGAAAGCGTATTGCATTAGCTAATACATTATTGTCACAGGCAGATGTTTTGGTTTTGGACGAACCTACGAACCACTTGGATTCGACAATGGCAGATTGGTTGGAGGAATATCTAAAGAGTTTTCGTGGTGCACTTATTATGGTAACACATGATAGATATTTTTTAGATAGTGTTTCGAATCGTATTGTAGAAATTGATAAAGGAAAGACCTATAGTTATCAGACAAACTATTCTGGTTTTTTGGAATTAAAGGCAGAGCGTGAGGAAATGGCACTGGCAACAGAGCGTAAACGTCAGAGTATACTGCGTGTAGAAATGGAATGGATGAAGCGAGGTGCAAGAGCAAGAAGTACCAAGCAGAAGGCACATATTCAGCGTTATGAAGCACTTGCTGCACAAAAAGGGCCGGTGCAGGATGCGGAGCTGGAGCTTAGTTCTGTTTCTACCAGAATGGGTAAGACAACGGTTGAGTTAAAAGATATTATGAAGAGTTATGATGGAAGAATGCTGATAGACCATTTTAACTATATCTTTTTGAAAAATGATAGAATCGGTTTTATTGGTGAAAATGGTTGTGGTAAATCAACCTTGATGAAGATAATCTGTGGTATGGAACAGCCGGATGAAGGTGAAGTTATTGTAGGCCAGACGATAAAAATTGGTTATTATGCACAGGAAATCAGAACAGATAAAGAGGCAGGACTTGCCTATATGGACCCCAATATGCGTGTAATTGATTATATCCGAAATACTGCAGAATATGTACAGACAGTAGATGGTTCGGTATCAGCTTCTGTTATGTTGGAGCGTTTTCTTTTTCCAGCTGAGAAGCAGTATGCACCACTTGGAAAGTTGTCCGGTGGCGAGAAGAGACGACTTAATCTTCTTCGCGTGTTGATGGAAGCACCTAATGTATTGATACTTGACGAGCCCACGAATGATTTGGATATTCAGACATTGACTATATTAGAGGATTATTTGGACCATTTTGATGGAATTGTAATCACGGTATCACATGATCGTTATTTCCTTGACAGAACGGTGAGAAGAATCTTTGCATTTGAAGATGGAACGATCAAACAATATGAAGGTGGATTTACGGATTATCAAGCAAGGAAACAGGAAGAAGAGGGTATATTTACACCAAATAATATAAAAGATACTGCAAAAATACAGATAGATTCTGCTTCAGAGGAAGCTTCTGCAAAGAGTTTAAAAAACTTAAAAAATCGACAGGATAAGTTGAAATTTACTTACAAAGAGCAAAAAGAATATGAGACCATTGACGCAGATATCGCAGCTTTAGAAGAGAAGTTGGAGATATTAGAGCAGGATTTGGTTGCAAATTCCAGAGACTTTGTGAAGTTGAATGAGATTACGAAGCTGAAAGAAGAAACAGAGGCTGCTTTGGAAGAGAAGATGGAGCGCTGGATGTATTTGCAGGACCTAGCAGAACGG
The DNA here is from genome assembly GCA_017436865.1 of Lachnospiraceae bacterium. GTDB lineage: Bacteria > Bacillota > Clostridia > Lachnospirales > Lachnospiraceae > COE1. Next base: position 1,000 of record JAFSCH010000060.1, on the reverse strand, counting down.
ATAGAAGCACAAAATAATTAGACAGAATGATAAGGCTTGGAAAGGATTGTGATTGGTATGATGGGGATTAAAATATTAATAAAATTGTTGGAATATATGCCTGAAAAAGTAACGAAAAAGATTGCTAATGTGATTATTCATAGAATTTTACATAAGTATGCTAAAGTAAGTGTGGAAGGGTACGAGAATTTAAAAAATGTAAAGGGACCGATATTGTTTATTTGCAATCATTTGAGTAATGCGGATGGTTTGATTTTAAATGAAGTATTAAAAAAGGAAGATGTTACCTTTGTGGCAGGTGTGAAGTTGGGAGATAATAGCTTTACGAATTTGGGAGTTATTACGGTTAAGACAACACCTATTGTTCCGAACTCAGCAGATAATGATGGATTGAAAAAAATCATTAAGATACTCAAAAAAGGAGAGAATGTTTTAGTTTTTCCAGAAGGAACAAGAAGCCGATGTGGAAGTATGATTGCAGGTAAAAAGGGTGTTGTTATGATGCAGAAGTTATCAAAAGCTCTTATTGTACCAATAGGATTAACTGGGACAGAAAAATTATTGCCAATCAATGACCAGGATATGGGAAAAGAAAAATTTCATCATGCAGCGGTTAAGGTGAAAATAGGTGAACCTATACAAATGCCAGAGAAAAAAGTGGATGAAACAAAGGAAGACTACGAAGAAAGAAAGCTTCAGCATTTCATGACGAGTATTGCTAGGTTATTGCCTGAAAAGTATAGAGGAGTGTATGCTAACTGTATATAGAGAACATATAAGAAAATGGTATCTGTTCAGAACCCCTTCTGGCTCAATGACCAGTTGTTGTGTAAAACAGAGAATCGAAAATTTTTTTCTACGTTGAATCTCTGTTACTTTGTGGATAAAAACAATGATTTTATACAAAGATAGTATCCTTGTGGATAAATTATAATCATTGATGTTCTATCCGCTTCATTTTCGTCTTTCGAGACAATTTTGAATATATTTATTAGCATTT
>JAFSCH010000059.1 GCA_017436865.1 Lachnospiraceae bacterium | reverse complement strand
CTTACTTTAACATTCATTGTAGATACCTCTTGTATTCTTTAGATTTTACCAACGGGTCAGGTCAGTAATAATCTAAATTTACTTGAGGTATTTTTTTATGTCAATTTCTTGACCTATTTAAAGTATACAGGAAGCTCCTATCTGCCAATTCGAACGAGAAACATATTTCACATATTCCAATTCTCCTACATAATAAACTATTTTTAATTCCCTTGCCCCTAAATCATCTGTTAAAACCTCTCCTAACTTATATTCTCTTTCTTCTAATATCGTAGCATTTACTTCTTTCCAACCTTTTTTTAACGAGTTCATATTTTTTATCATTACACGCAAATGAAATAAGGAAAGAGTTATTAATAATAAACCTCCTAATATCATAAACATTTCCTCTTATTTCTTTTCTTCTACAACTAACAAATCATTTATATACAGCCATATAGTAGTACTTTCAATATAATAAAAAATACTATTTATATTTCTGATTGGATTAATATATACACCTACAATATTAATGTTTTCTTTCGTGATATATTTGTAATATATAATTACAAGGTAAATTACTAACATAATTATTAATAACATTAAATATTTTTTGTTCATATGTAATTTTAATTTATGAATATTTCCCATCATATATGAAACTGTTATAAATATTGTTATTACACCTAACTGAATAATAACCTTAAAAAAACTTTCTTTTATTACAATATCATTCATAATATTATAATTTTTTATAAAATCTAGAAACATATCAGAACTATACTGTAATTCTTCTTGACTATTCATTAATACATAGTCACTTCCATATTTCAATCCCCAACATATAAGAACTAATACAAAACCTTTCCACTTTATAAATTGTTTATTAAGCTTACAAATGGCTATGTATAGTGTAATCAAATATATGATAAATATAATATGATTCCCCCAATGATATAATATCAATTCCATGTTTGTTGGAATACCACAAGTAAGAAGCAAAATTGTTGTTATTATAATATTAATTATTATAATTATTGTTTCTTTTTTATAATTCATATTTTTCCTCACTTATTCATTTTCATATGCTTGATTTATTATTTCCTCGAATAATCCTTGATACTCTTCTGAAAGAATACTTGATTGACTCAATTTATCAGATATATCACATATTTCTGTAGAATCACTAAAAACAGAAAAATTATCTCTAATAGCTATCTTCATTGTATCCCCACCAAACACTAAAGGAGTATAAATCATATTTTCTTTTTCAAATGATATATATCCAATACAATTATTTTCTGAATGTCTCTCATCAACCGTATAAACAATATCATATACTCCATTTTTATCCCAATCTTCTTCTGACATATTATTAGCCAGTAAATATATATATTGACAATAATCAGACATAAACTTATTTGATTTATAATCGTCTGCTACCGCTTTTTGTTCTTCCATTCTACTATGTATCTTACCATCTGCATGCGTTGTTAACGTAGCACTAGTTTGACTATTATTTATTGATATAACTGCTCTTTGTTCATCATTCCTTTCCAAAAGTTGTATTGATACTGTATTAAATGTTGTCGCTTTGTTAATTGAATTTAATGCTCCTAATCCTAGTAGCCAAGTTTGTCCAATAGTCCAAGCAACTTTATCATTCTCCCCTACTCTATCAATATCATCAAATCCAAAACCTGTAATTGCCTCTATACAATCAAACTCTTTACTGGTTTTTTCTATTTTTGCAACCTCTGTCCATGGTTCTGGTGAATCAATACTTACCGTTAAATAATCTGGAACATATATTTCATATACTTTCCCTTTATAAAATATACTGTCCTTCTTATCAGATAAATATATATTCTCATTATTAATTGACTTTATAACATTAGATATATCATTTACTGAAAGTCCAGTAAGCTCGTTATTGAAACTATCGTTTATCCACGCACATGTTTTTAAAACCTCCTCATCTGTCATTATATTTATACGCATTTCTTCTACTTGCATTGGTGTAAATCCCAGCATTACCAGCTCTACCTCGTTTTCAAAGGATATGACTTCCTGCATATCATATGCTGTCATACGGTATTGCTCGGATGTCTTCCCGTTTGGTTTTACAGTAGAGAAAATGATTTCCAGACTGCCATCTTTCTGCTCTGCATTGACAGCATAGGAATACCCCTCCGGTTTTTGGGTATTATATTGTACAATCCTGATATCCTCTGTCTGCATATTCTGAATTCGGTTCAGGCTGTAGTACGCCTCTCCCTGACTCCTTGCATCCAGACAGTTCATGACAAGCTGTATCTTTTGGGTATCCGCCTCCGCATGATAATAACACTGGTACTTTTTAGGTCCTTCCTGATTACCGTGATATTCCGTTATCTCCACAAAATCCGTATAGGATTCTTTGTACATGTTGGTCATATATATTTCCACGATGCCGGTTTCATTCTGTTCAAATCCATAATTTAAGGTTTCCGCTATAAACTCTGTCTCCGCTGCATTCCACTCACTGATATCCTGTGCAAATATCTGATTTGCCACCTGTTGCATTCCTGCAATATTACCTTCCTCAAGAAACTGCTGCATAACCGCTTCCAATTCCTGCTCACTCATGTACAACGGATTATAGATATCCTCTAAATCCTGTATTCCGCTTTTTAACTCTGCTTCCGATATTCCGGCTATTTCACATAACTCTTTCGTATTTTGTGATAATGCGCTGAATCTGACATTCATATCAAATTCCAACGCTCTGATTCCTGCTTCGTACTTTTGAAAGGAATCCCGGTAATTAAGTACTCTGTCTAACTTTTTGCTTGCTGTCTCCAATTCTGCTAAATAACTGTCTGTTCCGTCTACTTCTCCCCGACATTCATTCATAATCCCCTTTAAAGTATCTCTCAGTGTATGATTCCCCTCTGATATGATATCGCATGTATCCTTAATAACCGCTATCATGTCATAATTCAGGGAAAGAATATCTCCATTTCTAATGGTAGTATCATCCTCTGTCGGTCTTATTGGTTCTACATAACTGTCTGACTGCAACTGTTCAAGAAATCCTTCGCATCTTGCAAGTAAGGCATTAACTTCCGGTAAAGTGTCTTCTATTACTTCTCTCATTTCCTTTACCTGATCGTACGTACTTCTATAGTTACCATTTTCCAGAAAAAGGTTGTTTTCCCTTAAAAAAGTGTCTGCACTTACAGATGACCAGTTCTGTTTCATTGTCAGAGCATTATTCTGCTGGTTCTCTTTCTCCGTTTGCAGTAATGCTTCCATCTTTCGGTATATCTCCAAAGCCTGCCTGTATACAGACTGTTTTATTCTAAAATCATATATGCTGCTCAAATCAGATTCCCTCTCTCTTAACTATGTTACGAAAGCCGCCATTACTGGCGGCTCCCATAATTACATTATTATGCGCCTGTAACACCGCCTGCTGCTGTGTCTGAATTCTGGTTGATTGTCTTCATAGTCTGTGCATTTTCATGTAATACACATGCTGTTGCTGCGAATCTCTTCACATAATCATTGATTACTTCTCGATTCTGGATATAAGTACCTGCCATAGTAGCAACGGAACTACCTTCCATACCACCCTGTACCAGACTCTTGATTTCTGTATCGATCTCTTCAATCTTGCTTACGATAGACTTTACAATACTTTCTAACTGCTCAGCCTTCTGACTCTGATTGTCTACATTCTGAGTAAGCTTTACTCCACTGAATTCTGCCATTATCTTGTTCCTCCCATAATCTCACTGATTCTTGCTGCTGTTGCATCATCTGTTGATACATAACTGTTCATGGTTGAAGATGCCCAGTCAGAGATAGAACGGATGGATGGTGGAATCTGTCTGAAGGCTTCAATGAGTCCAGGGAACTGCTGTCTTAACATATCAGCTGCGGTTCCTTCCCAATTCTGCAAAATCTCTTCTTCTTGTGCAATCAGATTTTCAATAAAAGTATCCAGATTTCCGGCATATGTGTATAAGTTCTCACATGCATTTTTTACAATAGCAGAAGATCCACCTACTGTGTCTGTTGTTGCCAGTCCTGATAATGTTAACTCTGGCATTCCGTTTGTTGCTAATGATGTATCCATATTTTTTCCTCCTTTATTTTATACATCTCTCTCTATATACCATTCAGTATTACTGAAATAGGTATCACCTTATTATCTAACACTCTGGTGTCTTATACTTACCAAAGTAATCACCACATTTAAAGTACATCTCATTCTGTACTAATGGCTTATGATATTTATTACGCATCCGAACATCGGGATCAAAGAGCTTTAAGTCCTGTATCTGCTTAAAGAGAATCAGATTATTTGCCTCCTTTAATATCTTTACAAAAGGAGTTGCTTTAAACTGTAAATTGACATTCGGCACATTTGTAAGTGCAAGGGAGAATTTACATTCTGAATATTCTATTAAGCTCTTTTGACAAAGCTGGAACAGTTCTGTGTCATTTCCAATAAAATCATATACCGCTTCATCATTAATAATAAACAACTCTAACGGCTCCTGTATCAGATTACTTCCCCGACGTTTTTCCAATAGCTTAAATAAATCCTTCAACCGCGACTTTATATCATCCGGTGTTGTTGTATAATATACAACCTGCTTCTCCAGACTCTGTAATTCCTGATTTTTTCCATCAAAAATATAAATGTTGACAGGTGCTCTATTCTGGTCCTCTAACAGCTCCTGTATCATATTGATAATAAAAGCTTTTCTTCCCAACTCATCATCACCACTTACGCCGAATATCTGAAAGTTTTGCAGATTCATGGTATCTACTTCCATATTTTCGTAATTAACTCCAAGTGGTACAGCGTATGGATTACGCACACCCCCCATCATGTTATGAAGCATTTCTCTAGTAACCTTTGTCGGCACTACTGGCGTTTTTGCTGCGCCACATCCACTATCCTTTTGATTCGTCTCTTTAATAAAGGCGCGAATTTCTTTTACCTTATCAATTTCCTTTTCTGCAGGAAAAGCAATATATACCTGACCTTCATATAATGACTTATTCATGCTAAGAAGGCATCTTCCCGGAATGGAATTCAGGCTGGTTCTGCATCGTTCAAATACCGATGAATATTCACCCGAATCATTGCAGTATAGTGCAAATCGTTTTGAAAAATTAGATAAATAACGATATCCAAGTCCCGCTGACTGCTGCGCCGTAACTACAACACTAATTCCTACGGCTGCACCTTCTCTTACAAGTTTTACCATCTTATCATCCAATGCCGGAAACAGTTCTCTGAATGCGCCTATGTTATCCAACATGATTACAATCTGTGAAATTTCCCTTTGTCCTGATTCCAGATACGACGAATAAGAACTTAATCCCATATCTGACAACATATCCTTCCTCATTACAAGCTCTTGCTCCATCATTTTGAAGAAATTCTTTATCTTTTCTTCTTCTGTTGAAGTGATTACATCTCCAACATGCTTCAATTCTTCAAAATTTTTCAATATCATGGATGCAAAATCTAATAAATATATCTGAACATGATTGGATGAATAAGAACCTGCGATTCCTCTTATCATATTTTGCAACATATTGGTTTTGCCCATCTGTGACGATCCCACAATAAACACATGTCCCTGTGAGAAGTTCACGTCCATAATGCCCTGATACTGCTGCTCAGGGTCATCATACATACCGATTGGCACGCAGATGTCTGTACCCGTATTCTCATAGCCTTCCATAGTGTATGGTATCACCTCCGGCAGTGGCGGCAGACAGATGTCCGGCAGACGCTCGATATGATTGCGCTTGCAGTACTCTTCTACATAATCCACAATGGCATCTAACTGGGTATTTCCACCCTTTTCCTCCGTCGGCTTTTGTTCGAAGATTACCTCACGTCTTCCGCTTAGCTCTACCTTCGAGATACGGAAGCGCTTCGTCTCTCCCATTGCTCCGTTAGGCACTGGCGCTCCACTGTATGCGGACTGGAAGAGCTGGAAGATCTCGTTATTTCCTACCTGTAGATAGGCACGACCCGGCTCTCTGATTTCTGCCGCAAGCGGTGACTTGATAACTTCGTTACTGTCACTCTGGTTCTGTACCTTGAGACAGAGCTTGAACTTGGAGTTACTCCAGATCTGTTCATTTACTACACCGGATGGCTTCTGTGTTGCAAGTATCAGATGTACACCAAGGCTTCGTCCGATTCTGGCAGCACTGATTAATTCCTTCATGAACTCCGGCTGCTCGCTTTTTAGCTCTGCCTTGATGGATGACAGGGAACGGTTGATTTCCTTGCCGTCAATATTCGTAATTGCACCGTTTAGGTGAGGCAGATTTCTGAACTGGTTCACCATACCGCCACCCTTGAAATCGATAATGATGAATCCCACCTCATACGGATGGAACAGGGTTGCCATGGATAAAATGTAAGACTGCAATATCTCACTTTTTCCTGAACCGGTCGTTCCGGCAACAAGTCCGTGTGGACCGTGATACTTCTCATGGAGGTCGAGATAGACAATCTCATCTCCACTTTTTACACCTAGAGGCGCTGCCATAGTATTATAAATCTTAGAATTATTCCATCTCTGCGTCAAGTCAAGGTCATACACAATCATGATGCCAAGCAGCTGATACAGCGTAATATTCTTTGTCAGGCTTGCTTCCAAACTAACCTCATCTACATAGACACATGCCATTTTTAATGCTGCCTGCTCTGCCTTTTCAATCGGCACTCGTGAATAGCAAAAATGCTGTATCTGCTCTCCGTCCATGATATCCTGTACATAGCCTGTATATTCGTTCTTATTTAGGAAGATTCGCTTGCTACAGTATGGATTCATCTTCTCTGCAAACTCTTCAAAGAACAGAAATACGAATCCAAGCTCGTAAGCACGTTCCAGGTAATTACTGACCGGATGCTCTCCTAACAGCTCTGAACGATATACGAATACGATATTGGTTGGCATTTCCTTTATCTCTTTTTCCTTGAGCTTCTCTCGCTCAGAAAGCTGGGCATACAGGTATTCCAGCATGGTCTTACTGCTGTCTTCATCATAGACGAAGTTACGCATTCCGTTCTCCTCCCGGAAGTTACGAAACCATCTTGCCCATTCAAAATACTGCTTGTCCTCTCTTCCCATCAGAAGATACAGCTTCACATCCTGATAATAATGCTCGATGCAGAATTGCAGGATCAGATTCTTAGTCATCTGATACAGATGGGTTCTGTCTCCTAAAAAGCCGACTGCATTTGTTTCCGTCAGATTCAACATGACCGGCATATCTTCGATATATGCATATTTTTCATGGAGCTTTGCAGGATAATCCATCAGTGGATCATCTACCTCCCTATACTCCTGCTCCTTGAAGCTAATTGTACACTGAGAAGGAACGATTCCTTCTCCCAGACGAACATACAGATAATCCTCATGTGTCTTCTGCTTCTCGAATAATCTCGCATCAAAGTCCTCTACATAGCTTAACTCCTCTTCCAAGGAAGGGTACTTTTGTCTGGATATAATGCGCTCTTTTTCTCGAAGCTCTTGTATTTTTTCTTCCTGTCCGGCTATGTAACGATTATAATCATTTTCGCGTTTGACTATATTTTTCTTATACTGTGTGCCCTCGTTGCGGTAATTGATAACACCCATAACGATACTGACTGCACCCATTCCGATACACATCAGCACGAACATGATATTTCCGCCCATTGACATTCGCATCATGACCATTAAGCCCATGGATACCAGTACATCATAAATTAAGTTCTTGCATGTTTAACGCAGACTGGTTGTTTCATATGCAAGGCGGAGGAATGAGGCGTAGCGGTGGCTACGCTGATTGACGACAACGCCGCAGGTGAAGCAAGCAGGCAAGTTAAACATCAAGTCACTTAGTTTATGATGTACTGGCATCGGGACCATAGTCATAACCAGATTCTTTTAGGTTCCTCCGGGGCTTGCTCTTTGGGGACAGGATATCTATCTTTTCCCTTGCTAAAGAAATAAAAGCCCTCATTACTGACAGCTTTTACTCGACATCATAGAAAACTTATCTTTACCACTTTATAGCATTCTTTGCAGCCAAGGCCGCTGCGGCTTCTTCCGCTTCTCGTCTTCTTCTCTCTTCCTCATGGTAATTGTGGTCTTCACTTCGCATACTGCTTAAGGAGCTTCTTAATTCACCTAATTTTGCATTTATCTTTCTTGTTATACCACTTGACGCATTATCCATTCTATCTCCTAATGTTGTCATCGTTCCCTTGGCTGATGTAACTTTATTGGAAACGGTTGCCTGTTCTGCCCGACCTGACCACTGTGATATCCCGGCATCTAAACGTCCCTTAACACCCGAATATCCCGACATGATTCCACATGCACTTTCCAGCTTTCTTATCTTATTCTCTGTATTTGATATATCAGAACATCTGCATCTGCTCATAGAGTCATCTCTCCTTTCAGTACCTTTTCACCGGCAGTATGATCTATCTTTTCTGCCTCTGTTGCAAAAGATGTACTATTATTCGCAGTTCCCTCAATAACACCGCATAACAGTTCCATTTTTGATTGGACATATTCGCCGATTTCCTGATATGCTGTTGTGATATTTCCTCTCAGGTAACTCAGCATGGCATCGTGACTATTCAACAAAGTGGTATTCTGTTTACGCAGTTCGCTTTGGGATAACACCATTTTCTCGCTTTCCGCTTTTATGGTTTCTGTCTGGGTATGTATTAACTCATTGGCATTGATTATCATGTTCTATTCCTCCAGCTCTTCCCATTTAATTCCATGTTCTTTGGCGTATTTTTCTACCGCTGAGTCTTTGGCTGATACCAGAGTTAAAATATCAAAGTTACAACTTTGGGTTCTGTTTTGAAATGCGTTTTCAGCTATTCGAGTTTCTGAATTATGAAATGTAACTCTTTTCAATAAATCGCAAGCTGCAAAAGCCTCTCTTTCCACTTCTTCTACCTTTTCATGTAAAACGACATTTGTCAGTTTATCACAGTTTGTAAAACATCCTACGGGAATTTTTTTAATATTTTTACTCATTACTATTTCTTCCAAGTTACAACAATTCCAAAAAGAAATCCTTGATAAGGTTGTCACAGTATTAGGCATTTTCACATAAGTTACATAATCCAATTCTTCGAAAGCACCTTTTAAATTTTTATCAGATATTTCCTTTACTGGTCGAAGCCACATATAAGATGGTATTTCTACTTCTGCGTCTATGCCTGTATATTTATTTATTTCTATATATGTTCCGTGTATTGTATATTCATATGGTACAAAATACCCTCTAACCTCAATTGGCTGAAATATCGGCAGACAAATTAGAATCAATAATAAAATTACTATTACTAATATTTTCTTACTTAAATATTTTTTTTTCATTTAATACAATTCCTCCTCATAACTGTTTCTTTTTATACTCCATAAATCTTGAATCGCATCATCCGCTGAATTAGGTGCGATTTTACGATTAATCTCCGTTACACATATTGAAAAGAGTCTTGGCTCTATTTCTGTTACACTATCAAATGCACTAATGCATCTTCCATCGTCCAATTCAATACCACTCTTTCCATATAATATAAGCAACATCGCATTTGTTATTTCTTCATCGCTATATTCTGCTAAATCCTCTGTTTGATACCAACCATCTCTATTTAAAGTTACTGCAACTCCGATGTCATTAAAATAAAAATCACCCAAATCATTCTTAACATCTACTGAAGGACAAAAAGAAGCTAACCCATTTTCATTCCACTCTTTTATTGCTTCGATTGTATAAGGATTATAAATACCTGTATTATAAACATCCATTGAACCGTTTTCTATATAAGCATTAGACGAATAAAACCAGCTAACCATACTGTTTTTTCCTGCCTGCTTATAATCTGCTTCCAACTGCTCCTTTTTCTGATAATAGTCTGCCAATATCCCAAAGACATCCGCTGCATAGACAATACCTTTACCTAATTCTTTTTCTCCTGCTTTTAAGCCAGAAACTGCAGATACTCCGTCTTTTACACTATTTTCATATATAGCCTTGCTTAACTCTAGCACATTTTCAAAATTTCCATCAATTAAACCAGAAGATTTTATTACTATATCCACTGCACAACTCTGCCATAATGTCTGTATCTGTTCATTTATTTCTTTCATCTCATTTGAAAACAAATCAGAATTTGCCTGTAATGGACTCCAGTGTGTTTCTGAAACGATATTGTCTTTTAACGGATCATTTATTGGTTTTTGCGTGTATCCATTAATTGTATAATTCACGGCTCCATAGTCATCCAATTGCAAATCATTTACAATTATGTGTAGCTTTCGCTGCGCCGACTTCGCATAATCCAACTGCATATCATAACCTGTGATATACAGACTCTGATAAAATCCTGTGATTGCATTTACTTTTTCCATCTTATCTACAAGCGTCAGGTCAAGTCCTTCACTATTCCACATCGCAGTTGCAACAGCTTCTCTTTCCAATCCGCAATACACAGACATTATCTCCATGTACTCTTTTTCTTTCCAGTTCTCTGCTCCTAACATGTGATTTGTGAAGTTCTGTAAGTTTTGTAAGCCATTACCGGACTCAATGTCTTTTATTCCTACGTTGACTGCATATGCTGCCAGTATACTATTTCCGCCTTCACTAAAACTGTCTGGTGCAATAGTAAATATATCCTTTTCATTTCCTGCCATAAGGTACTCTACCAGCTGGAAATCATCCTTATTCTGAGTCAGTTCCATCATATTCTTGAGCTGTTCCTTGTCATATCCTAAGGATGACAGATGACTATACTCGCTTGGTGATAACGATTCTACATAATTGCTTATCCTTGTTTTACTCGTTGCATAGTGTTCCATGACTCCTTCATCTGCATGTTTCTCACGCTTAGATGCATCCGGGCAGCATATCACGGAAAACGCACAGCCTACTTCCGTTAATTCCAGATCCACATCCACCAATGCCTGTGTTTCTATCTCTTCCACCATGCCTGAAGCAAACCAGCCGGAATACCAGCTTCTTTCTATTTTGGTTTCTGTTCCGCAGATGCTGTTGATCATATTGTTTGCCAGAGTAGATTTCTTCTCCTCATCTATCAGAGCCCGAATCAGTTCATCCCTGCTTACTACCTTATATTCATCCACACTTTTTCCACCATAATAGCTGTATTCATATACAATCTCCAGCTTATATAGGTTCTTTAAGTACCGCTCCAGCATATCTTTCTGTATGAGACAGGCATCCTGTCCATCTGCCTGTTCGATACTTTCGCATATTTCCTGATACAGTGACTTAAGCTTTTGCAATTCTGCATCTGTCAGTTCTGACATATCCTTCTGTAGCAGCTCTTCAAAAGTATAGATTCCTTCCTCATTTATCTGCACCAGTTCCTGAAGATTCGGACTTACGGTAAAAACATTCATTCTTTCCAGATAGGATGCCACTCCTGCAGATAATCTTACCGAGCTTAGTTGTTGCATGGTATATAAGCTGTTTCCCTTCATATTCAGGTTCTGCAATACGGCTTTCCACTTCAGGTTTGCCGGGTCAGGGTCTGCCGCCATAACGGCACGGAAACCGGTTATCAGCTCTTCTTCAATCTCCTCCTAAATATTCAAATACAATGTTATGTGTAGATGTTTCCTGATTGTTATCATTGGTATGATAGAGAACAATCTGATTTTTCACTATTTTAATCTCAAGGTCTCCATTTTCTACCTTCTCCTTGTTTTCATCTACCTCATAGCATAACACTTTACTACGATCAATATGATTCGGAATCGTATATGTAATTTCCTTCTGATACTGCTGAACAGGCTCAGTAAAGTTAGGAGTATAATGAATATCTGCTTCTGTTCTCTTAAAAGTTAAATTTATACTTGCATTAGCGGCTTCATAAATACTATTTCCACTATGATAGAAGGTAACGGTATATGTCTTATCTTCGTAACATGTAGGATTTACTGCATGAACTAAACACTGATTATCTGATAACGTAACCGTTACTTCACTCTGATCAATTTCTTTTCCGGATTCATCTGTCACTTTTGAAGTCACATCTCCCGCATAGATACTGTCCGCTGAAAGCCAGCATGCTATGTCCTTTTGGAATGCATAAGGATTTCCTGCATTATCCTGTGACTGATAGCTAAGATTCTGTGTTAGCTTCTCAAGCGTAGTCTCTACACTGTTTGCCTCTACACCATTTATGTTTGCACCAATCTGATAAGTTCCGGCTGCATTTACGCTTATTGTTTTTTCCTCTGTATAAGCTACCTTATTTCCATTTGAAGCAATAAGAGCTGCTGTAATATCATCTACTCTTAAAGAACTTGCTACACTATCTGCATTGTTTACTACAAAATAAATTTTATATGTAGAAAGAATTTCTTTTATTTCCTGTGTTCTTTGATTTGCGACTACGCCACCATCGAGTCCTTTAAGACCAATATTAACGTTTACACAACATGGAACATCAAAGGATGTACAAATTCCTGTTTCCGGATTTGGCTTTTCTTCTGAAACACTTAAAACCGGAGTCTCTATTTCTACACCAATTGCAGAAGGTATTGTCACATTCTTGGTAACGGATGATGATGAACATTCATTACCATATGCATCCGTCACAACCGTATAAAAAGTATAATCTCCTGATTGTCTTAACTCAAAAGTATTAGAAACAGAAGCACTTACATTTAATGCATCATCTGCCCCTACGTTTCCTGTAACTGTCTGCTTGCCATTTGGTCCTTCCATTACTAACATAATAGAAGAAGCTTCTGCTAATTCCTTACCTGTTTTAATAACATCTTCTGTACGCTCTGATGTACTTATTGTCATGTTTGCAGAACCATTTACACTAACGGTAAAATATCTACCGGTACTGTTATAACTATAAGCCGGGTTACCTGCCGATACATTTACATCATTCACTGTAAGTTCTATTGTATCTACAGGATTTACAACTGTTGTTGGTTCTAGCTGTGTTGCATCCTCATCTGTTGTTGGTTCTGACTGTGTTGCATCCTCATCTGTTGTTGGTTCTGTTGGCGCTGCGTCATCATCTGTTGTTGGATTATACCCTTCTGCATAATTATCTATACTTTCTTCTGTTGGTAATACCGTTGTAATTTCTGCTCCTGTTTGAACAGATTTTGGTATCATGACATTTTGTGTCTGTTGTATGACTTCTTTTTTCTTTGTCTGTACCGGTAGTCTTTTTCCCATTAGCATGCACCATGCTTTTCTAACATCCAGTGCAAAGAAAACTACAATTGCTGCAATCAAGAAAAAAATCATCATTCCCAGAAATACCTTAGAAAGTAGCATCATTCCATTTACTGTCATACTATCTCTCCTCCTTATAACTTGAACGAATCATCAAATCTGCCTGTTGCATTAATTCTTTAAGGGTTTCTATTTCTTCGTACACTTTTTCTGTTGCATTTTTCTCCATAGATGTTATATCTGCTGTAATGGAATCATATACTGCCATGATTTCTTCTTTTACAATGCCATCCTCTCGCAAATACTTTGCATACTCCATAGATCGTGTAATCATCTCTTCGTATAATCGCAGAGTAATTAGTTCTCGATCTGGAGACATATCATTTAATGTTTTTAGCTCTATAAGATTATTCCAATATGCTCCATACATGCCGGCATCTGTTCCCTCTATTTGGGCGGTTACAATCTTCTTATAAAAGTTACCTATTTCTATGTATATATTACACCGTTTATACTCCTGTTCCATCTGCGCTATGTTTTTGTAATAAGAGGCTGCCGTTGTAAACCATGGCACTGCTGTAGACTGTCTACTCTCTGAATGAGAATAGTAAAACCAATAAGCATTTCCGATTTTAAAACACAAATCCGCATATGCAATTCCGTCTGTCTGTTCTAGATTTTGAAAATATTTGTTGGTACTTACATTCACTCGAACCAATGTCTTTTCTTCTTCATCAGAAAATGTTCCATCTTCAATAAATGAATCCATTAATCCATCGTATGCATCTATTTTCGTACTATCTGTTTCAATGGCCTCGATATAATAAGCAATCTTATCTTCTTTATTACTTGCTTTTTGTGCAGCATCTATCAAATAGGTATACTCACTTTTCTGCTGGTTTTTTGCTCCTAGCATGGTTCCTAATGATAGTCCTCCACTAATCACTGCCATAATCAATAAAAAAACAAAAAGACCTACTGTGTATTTGTATCTTTTTATCATTGGAAGATCCAAATTTTTATAATTTTGTAAGGCATACATTAACTCTTCCGCTGACTGATATCGATCTTCTGGATTTTTCTGTGTACATTTCTGAATAATTCCTTCTAAGCCGGTTGAAAGCGAAGTATCCCAATAAGTAATTGGATACATCTCATAAGGTGGTTCTGATGGATTATGTCCTGTCAACAAGTGATACATGGTTGCACCCAGACAATAAATATCCGTTCTTGCATCTGTCTGTCCCTGGCCACCAAACTGTTCAGGAGCCGCATAACCCTGCGTTCCAAGACACGTTGTATCTCCTGTTGCTTTTTGCTTATATTCTCTTGCTGTTCCGAAATCAATTAATACTACGCTTCCATCGTATCGGAGCATAACATTCGATGGCTTCATATCACGATATACAATAGATGGCTCTCTGGTATGAAGATATTGTAATACATCGCATAACTGAATCGCCCAGTTCACCACATCATCTTGCGTCTGCGGCCCTTTTTCTTTTATTACCTTATCCAAGGTAATTCCTTCTATATAATCCATGACAATCAGAAAATTTTCATCCTGATCAATAATATCAATGATACTTGGCAGATTCGGATGCGATAATTTCTTTAACAAATCTGTCTCTATCAACAAACTCTGCTTTACTATTTCAAAATTATGAATACCATCCTTACGGACTTCTTTAATTGCCCAAGGCTTATTGGCTTTTTCATTAATGGCAAGATAAACCGTACTCATGCCGCCTTGTCCAACCTTACTAAGTATCTTATATTTTCCGTCAAAAACAGTTCCTATTTCTAACATGATTCTCTTCCTACCTGTAACAAGATTGATGATATATTATCGCGCTCACCGCGGTTCTTATTTCTGCTTGTCAATTTCTTAAGCTGTTCGTGCATGTCTTCCTGCGTCTTGCACTTTCTAGGATTACAGAAAAAATAAATCTCCTCTTCCTCTATTTCATGACGAAATCCGTCAGAACATAGCAAATAACATGTCTGTGGTTTCACATCTTCTACTAAAAAATCAATCTGCAAATTTTGGGTCACTCCGATACACTGTAACAACACATTTCTTCTACTATCTATTCTGGCTTCATCCTCTGATATTCTTCCTTGGGCAAGCTCCTGCTCAATTAATGTGTGATCCTTTGTAATCTGTCTGATATCCTCTGCTATTTCATAGAAACGACAATCTCCCACATGAGCAATATAACAACTCTCTTTCAAAAATAAGGCTACAGTCAAAGTAGTCCCCAATTCCACACCTTGTTGTTTTCCATATGCTTGAATCTTTTCATTCATAGAAGTAATAAGCTCTTCCCACGCTTTTTGGATACTTTCTTTTGTCCAATCGTGTGTAGCATTCAAAAATTCATTCCTAAACCACTTATCAAAAGCAAGAACAACATTACCACTTGCTACTTCTCCTTGAGCCAAACCACCTAATCCATCACATATAACAGCCATACATACATCACCCCAACGGGAATGTGCTATCTTTAGTGTAAGACTATCCTGATTTACTTTTTTTACATTTCCAATATCCGTAACTGCTGTCCCTATAAATCTCATTCCTACTCATTCTCTTTCCTATAGTATATTAGTCTCATTTCTTATCCCAAAAAAAATTGCATAAACTACAGATGTAATTTATGCAACCAAAAAATAAACCTACTAATTTCACGTATCTTCTTGATTCAATCCTCTAAACAATTTAACTATTGCATTTAATTCCTCTATACTATTGCTCTCTCGAAAAAGTATTCTATACTACAGGAATGAAAAAATCAATATTTCTCACAAAATTGTTACATATTTTTGTGACCTTTCTACCATTTCATTTCTCACATATTCTAAATATGTATTAAAGAATATCCGATAATTGTGCAAACTGTTCCAGTGTTAATGCCTCTCCTCGTATTGTCGCTGGTAGTCCCATCTGCTCTAATGCATTCAATACTTTCTCCTTGGTTACTTTTAATCCTGCTGCATTTGTCAAACCATTCACCAATGTCTTTCTACGCTGGTTAAAGGAGGCTCTGATAATATCAAACATAAAATGTTCATCCTTTGCCATAACCGGTGGATTCTGATATCTGGTAAGACGGATTACAGCACTGTCTACATTTGGTCTTGGCATAAAGCAGCTTGCCGGAACTGTCAGCATAACCTTCGGCTTTGCATAATACTGTACTGCAAGAGATAATGCTCCATAATCCTTTGTTCCCGGACCTACCTGCATACGATCTGCAACTTCTTTTTGCACCATAATTGTAATACTGTCTAATGGAACATGACTTTCAAAAAGTCCCATAATAATTGGTGTAGTAATATAATATGGAAGATTTGCCACAACTTTAATTGGCTTTCCACCGTTTTTCTCCTGTACAATTTTATTGATATCAACCTTTAGGATATCTTCATTGATAATTGTAATATTATCATATGCTGCAAGCGTATCATTTTCCAAAATAGGAATCAGCTTTTTATCAATCTCTACAGCAACGACTTCTCTAGCATTTTCACACAAATATTGTGTCATGGTTCCGATTCCGGGTCCGATTTCTAAAACACAATCATCCTTTGTCACTTCTGCAGCATCAATGATATTCTGCAAAATATTAGCATCAATCAGAAAGTTCTGACCAAATTTTTTTTGAAAATTAAAATTATATTTCTGCAAAATCGCAATTGTATTTGTTGGATTTCCTAAGCTTGCCATATTTTTCCTCTTTCTATTTTACTATTCAATACCTTCTACGTTCCATATTCCTGCAAACCATAATACAAACTGTTAAATATGAAATAACTCTCTTGCATTCCTATTCGTAATCGTTACTACTTCTTCATAAGACATATCTTTTATTGCTGCAATCTCGCGTGCAATATAAGACAAATTCAAAGATGAATTACGCTTTCCTCGATTTGGCTCCGGTGCAAGATAAGGACTGTCTGTTTCAATCAAGATCTTTTCTATCGGAACAGCTTCTACAACTTCCTTCATTTTTTTACCATTTTTAAAGGTTACCACGCCACCAATTCCGATCATAAATCCCATTTTTACAAACTCTAAAGCCATTTCCGCACTATAAGAATAACAGTGTACTACTCCACCTAATTCACTTGCCTTATGTGCGCACATAATATCATAGGTATCCTTTGCAGCCTCTCTGGAATGGATAATTACTGGTTTGTTTACTTCTCTGGCAAGCTCTAATTGTCTCTCAAACCAGATTTTCTGAATCTCATGCTCTGGCTCTTCCCAATAATAATCAAGTCCTATTTCTCCTACTGCAACAATTTTAGACTGTCTGCACTGCTGGGCAAGCCACTTAAAATTTTCTTCATTTAGCTCAGCCGTTTCGCTAGGATGTACACCTGCTGCTCCATAAATAAATGGATAACGTTTTGTCAACTCTATCGTTGATGCTGTACTTTTTAAGCTTGCACCAACATTGATTACATACTCTATCCCGTTTTCCTGTAAAGAGGACAGTAGCTGTTCTCTGTCCTCATCAAAAGCATCGTCGTCATAATGTGCATGACTTTCAAATATCATAATTCTTTATACCCTTTCAAAAGCTCCTAATTTTCTTCTTTTCATTGCCAATAATTAGTGCTATTCTATCATATTACTATGAAAAATACTACTCTTAAGGCTATTTCCTAACAAGAACAAAGAATGTGCATTCTTGCGAAGCATTTTTAATATCTAGGAATGAGTTTTCACACTTTAGTGCATCAAAGTCTTTGCTAGATATTAAAAAAGACAAAACATTATATACAATAATGCATTGTCTTTTTACTCTTTAAATCTCTTCTAAATAATTTACATATTCTAAATTATTTATTTTTTCCAAAACAAGCTGGTGATCTGTCCTGTCTTTCAAATCCAATTCTACAGCAATCGCCACATCGGAAGGCTGTAGTGTTTTTTCCTTTGTCTTGTTCATAGATAATAGCACATAACCGGACTCGGTTAAAAATTTCCTTAGTCGCACACCAGCAATTGCCATTCCCATGATTGAAGCTACCCAAAGGCTTGCTACTGCACCTCCTTACAGAGCAAATACGGTATCTCGTTCAAAGTTCAGATATGCCTTATCACCTACCTGATATATTTTTTTGTTCTTCGGATTATACTCCTCAAGCTTTACAAGTGTATCGCCTACCATTACATGATAATTCTGATAAGAACCCATAAAGCAGGAATATACTACCTCACATGGCACTATTCCATCTTCTGCAAGAGTGACACTTTCCGGTCGCAATACAAGCTTACACTCTTTTCCTATTTCTAGAGTACCAGTATTACTTTCCAGCTCAATTCCATTTACACGAATGAGATTCTTACCAATTACTTCACCTTTTAGGAAGTTTGCCTCACCAATAAAATCAGCTACAAACTCACTCTTCGGAGAATAATAAGTCTCCTGTGGAGTTCCCATCTGTTCTACAATACCACTATTCATAATAATAATCTTATCTGAAATACTCATTGCTTCTGCCTGATCATGAGTAACATAGATAGCCGTAATTCCCACCTTTTGCTGAATCTTTCTAATCTCTGTTCTCATAGATACTCGAAGCTTTGCATCTAGATTACTTAAAGGCTCATCAAACAGCAATACGCTTGGTTCTACTACCAAAGCTCTTGCCAGAGCAACTCTTTGCTGCTGACCACCGGAAAGCTGATTGGTCTGTCGATTTTCCATACCGCTTAATTCTACTAAATCCAGCATTTCCATTACTTTTTTATGTATTTCTTCTTTTGACAGCTTTCTAAGCTTTAATCCATACGCAACGTTATCAAACACATTATAATGTGGGAAAAGAGCATAGCTTTGAAATACCATTGCTGTATCTCTTTTATTTGGTGTTAATTCATTAATTGCTTCATCACCTAGATAAATCTCACCCTCATCAGGGCTCTCAAAGCCTGCAATCATTCGAAGGGTTGTAGTCTTACCACAGCCTGATGGGCCAAGAAGTGTTACAAAGCTTCCCGGTTCAATATCCAATGATACATCCTTTACTGCATAGAAATCCTTTCCCGTCTTTGGATCTTTATATATTTTTGAAATGTGGTCTAAGCGCACACCTTTTTTCTCTTTTATCATATTAATACCCATGCCTTCCCTGCACCTGCAAACTTTACAGGTTCTTTAGCACCTTGCGCAGGCACAAATTTGCGTGTGAAAAATTTATTTTTCACACTTTATTCTTTTACTTTTTTACTGGTTCCGAAGCATCTGATAAACAGATTCATTAATAGTACTGCAGCATACACAATCGCAATCAAAATAGTTGCATATGCACAGGCAACACCATAATATCCTTTCTCCGCAAATTCATTAATCTGACAGGTTATCAGTAAAAACTGCGGTGTTACTAACAGGATAATGGCACTGATTGCAGTAATGCTTCTTACAAAGGACGTTACCAGTCCACTAAAGAAAGAATCCTTAATCAATGGCAGTGTAACGGTAGTAAACACTTTACCACTTCCTGCACCTAAATCGTATGCCGACTCTTCAATAGACTTATCAATCTGTCTAAGTGCCGAAATACCGCTTCTCGTTCCCACCGGAAGACTTCGTACAATAAATACGATGATTAAAATAGCTGCTGTTCCATATACTCCCTTTAACAATCCTGTCTGGAAGATACCATTTGCATATCCTCGGATAAATCCAATTCCAAGTACGGTTCCCGGAACTGCCATAGCAAGCATAGAGGTAAACTCAATAAATGCTTTGGAACGGAACTTTTTCTTAACAACAAGATAAGCAATTACCATTGACATCAAAGCAGTAATTGGTGCAGCAATAATAGATAACAGGAACGAATCCTTGAATGCTTTCCAACCGCTGTATTTAAACAAATAATCAAACCACTTTAATGAGAGAGAATAATCTCTTCCCCACAACTTAAATAGTGCACCAAATGGAATCATAATGTACATCAATACAACAAATGCTGCAAGCAGAGTGCATATTGTTGTAAGCGGAACGGTTACACTCTTATCCGTAATTGGCATACGCTCTCTGGATGCCTTACCAGTAAGGGTTGCTGCTGTCTTTCGTTCCAAATAGTACTTTTGAATAAAGAATAGAATTAAGGTAAGTGATAACAGAATAACAGACATTGCTGCCGCTCCTGTGGAGTCATAAGAGCCTGTTACCTGTAAATAAATAGTCGTTGCCAAGGTATCAAAGTCACCACCGATTAACATCGGATTTGCAAAATCTGCCACAGACTCAATAAAGGTAACTAAAAAAGCATTACCTAGTCCCGGAAGCATAAGAGGTAATGTTACCGATGTAAATACCTTCCAACGGGAAGCTCCCATATCTCTTGCTGCCTCTTCAATCGATGGATCAATATTTTTCAGTAAACCTTTAAGCATTAAATAGCAAACTGGGAAAAAGGTTAAGGTCTGTACTATCACAATTCCTTTTAATCCATATACATTAGAATCATAGATTTTTAATAAATTTCTAGTAATAATACCGCTTCTTCCAAAAAGCATAATCGTTGATAATGATAATACAAATGGTGGAGATACAACCGGAAGAAGTGAGACTACATTGAAAAGCTTTTCAATTGCACGAAATCTCAATTTTACATAAACATCAACATAGGCAAATAATAAACCAATTACGGTTGAGAGTATGCCTGTAATCAGCCCAAGCTGAACCGTATTTACAAATGCCTGACGGAATCTTTCCATGCTTAACACTCTTTTAAATACATCCAGCGTTAATGTTCCTTCTGTATAAATACTATCAATCAATAATACAAACAAAGGATAAACGATAAATAATAGTAAAAAAACAAGTAAAACAATAATCATACCCATCATAATTGGGTCAGATAATAATTTCTTTCTGTCCAATTGGGCACTGGTTTTCTTTGCTGTCACTCAAAGCTCCCTCCTTCTTCTCCCATAATCCAAAATGTAGGTTAAAAAAAATCAAGGATGGTGATGAACACCATCCCCGAATCATTCTTATTCTTTACGGAATCTTGATGTATCTGCACTGTCAGCAGAACCATTGGTTACTGCCTGGAAGAAATCTTCCACATACTTAGCAGTATTTGCCTTTGCATCTTCAAAGTCATAGTCCATTACGTTATTTTGGTCTAAACCAAAGTCAATTGCTTCCTGTGGCTGTGTTGCATTACTAAGCACAAGGAACTGATATGACTCGTTCTCTTTTGCAATGTCTACACAATCAGGTGAAAGTGCATATTCAATCCATAATTTGGCTGCATTTGGATGCTTCGCACCCTTGAAGATTGCAGTTGCACCAATTTCATAGCTTGTTCCGGATGCTGGAATAACAAGCTCAATATTGTCATAGCCTGCTAAAATCTGTGTGATTCCATCATGAAGAAAACCAACTGCAATAACACACTCACCAGGTCCTACCATCTTAGATGGACCGGAACCACTCTTTGTATACTGGTAAACATTCTGATCCAGCTGTTTGAAATATTCCATTGCTTCATCATGACCCTTCATCTGAACCATTGTATTAATAATTAACTTTGCTGTACCAGCTGTAGATGGGTTAGAAAGACCAACTAAACCTTTGTATTCTGGCTTTAATAAATCATCCCAATCCTTTGGAACCTCAATTTCTAATCGTTCAAGTTCTTCCTTGTTTACCATGAAGCCTAGGATTCCTTTATAAATACCATACCAGTTACCATCTTTATCTCTATAGGTATCGCCAATTAAGTTCTTTGCATTGATTGCTTCGTATGGCTCTAAAAGACCTGCAACAACTGCTTCATTATATGGGTCTGTTGTTCCACCAAACCATACATCACCTGATGGATTACCATTTTCTTCCTGAATCTTGGTATAAACTTCACCGGTAGAAAGTCTCTGATAATCTACCTTAATTCCATACTGCTGCTCAAATTTCTGACATGCTGCAGAAAGATAAGCTTCTTCACAGGAACCATATACGGTAAGACTTCCTTCTTCCTTTGCTGCTGCAATCAGGGCATCCAGCTCGGATACATTCTCTTCCTGAACTTCCGGTGTTACATCCGTGTTATCTGTCTCAGCCTGTACTGAATCTGTCTGTGTTGTTGCCTGCGTTGGTGTTTCCTGTACAGTGCTGTTTCCACAGCCAACCATACCAAATGTCATGACACCTACCATAAGCATTGCTATAAGTTTTTTCATACTAATACCTCTCCCTTTCCCACATAAATTATGTTTACAAATTGATTATATTTTTAATATTGGTTTACATATACCTAATTTATCGTAAAATTGTCTGATTTTCTGAACAAAAGATATTATATATGAATCAATGTGTTTCAATTTATAAATTCCGATGGAGACTGATTCGTATATCGTCTGAATACCGTACTAAAATGCTTATAATCTGTAAATCCTGTCATATCGGATACCTCATACACTTTATATTTTCCTGTTTCAAGCAGCTTAATTGCTTGTCTGATTCGATATTGGTTTAAGAAATCAAGATACGTTAATCCTGTTGCATTCTTAAACTTTCTTGATAAATAACTTGCCGATACCTGTAATTCTTCTGCTATATTTTCTACACTGATTTTCTCCATATATCTTTGTTCTGTGATTTTTAGCATTTGCACAACATACGGATTTTCCTTTTCTGCCCGAATATAATACTCTTCCATCTGTATACCGGTATTTTGCTTTTCATACAATCTATTTATCTCTTTCTCTTTTTGTAGTTCAGGTTTTATTTTGTCAATTGCTTTCTTTATATCCTCTTCCTCAACAGGCTTCAGCAGATAATCCGATACCTTCAAATCAATTGCCTGCTTTGCAAAGGTAAACTCTGCATAACTTGTAAGGATAATACTTTTATAATCTACTTCATCCTTTGTCTGACGTATCATCTCAATCCCATCAACAAATGGCATCATAATATCCGTAATGACAATATCCGGTTTTAACTCTACTATTTTCTCAATTCCTTCTTTGCCATTTGCCGCCTCTCCAACAACAACACAATCCATACTTGTCCAATCCATTGTATAGGCAAGACCTTTTCGAATAATATCTTCATCTTCTACAATCAATACTCTATACATGATAATCCCCCTTCTTCACACTTCTCCCTTTTATATGGAAGCATTAATCGAACTGTTACACCTTCATTTTCCTTACTATCAATCTTCATTCCGTAGTCAGATTTATACATCAGCTGAATTCTTCTATGAATGTTATACAATCCTAAATGGGTACTTGTATTTTTCTCCATTGTAAGCTGATTGCGTATCTCCCACAATAAATCCTTTTCTATACCTGCACCATTATCCTGACACACAAAAATAATTCTGTTATTTTCCTGATACCCCTTTATGATAACATGCAAGGTATCTCTTCCTGCAAAACCGTATTTTACAGCATTTTCAAGTAATGGCTGTATTAATAACTTTGGAATTAAACAATCCATAATTTCATCTTCAATATCTATTTCGTAAAAAAATCTCTTATTAAAACGAATCTGTAAGATATTAAGATAGCTTTGCAAATTATCCAAATCTTCCCGCACGGTCAGCTCTTCTCTTGCATCCCTTATGCTATAACGAAGTAATCTGGAAAGTGAAACAATCATTTTATCTGCTGCCGCAATATCAATCTTAGTCATAAATCGAATATTATCTAACGTATTAAACAGAAAATGAGGATTAAACTGTGTTTCTAATTGTTTTACCTGTGCAAATGCCACATGCTCTGCAAGCTCCTGATTCTGTGTTATTTGCTTTTTCAAAGAATCAAGCATGATATTAAAATCTTTTCCTATAGAACGAAACTCTTCACTGCTTCCTATGTGTAAAGTAATATCTAATTCTCCTTTTTGTACCTTCTCGAAAACCTTTGCAATTTCATCAATATCATGTGTATACTTTACTGCCATTTTTCCGCTACTAAAATAAGCAATGGAACCAATTGCAATAAAAATCACTAAAATAACTGCAATAATTAAAGTCAAAATTCTGGATTGTGTTTCCACATCTGTTATGGTATATACCCACAATCCTTTTCCTGTAAGAGGTGTACTTGTGAAATAATAATTCGTATCATTATATGGAACAAAACCATTTTTCTGACGCACACTGTTATCCAATCTTCCTAGATTATCCTTCATAATTGCACCATTTTCCAAGCATATCCATCCACTCTCATCTGCTATGACAAATTGTTGACTTTGTAGGCCAAAAAGCTCCTTTAACTTTTCTTTTGGAATGGTTGCAACCACATACCCCTTATCCTTAATGGCTTTTCCAATGCATAAAACACTTTCCTGAAGTCGTATTACAACCTCTTCTTGTTCTTCGCCTAAACTTCTTAGTATTCCCCAATGAGCGTATTCGGGATTTATCAAAAATGCTGGAACTCTCTCATCAAAAGCAAACAGGATTTGCTGACGTTGATTAAGAATATACAAATTTCCCTGGCACTCACTTTCTCTTCCCACCTGATAAACCTTCTCATACAGCTTTGCTTTGGTTGTATCTGAAAAAGGCAAAGAATCTTCCTGTTCTAAGATACTGGCTGCTTCCACTGTCAAATCACAATAAGAAATCGTAATATGATTTAATATACGACTAATATCTTCATTTTGATTCCTATTATATTGAACTATTGCATAACGCCATACGAAGCTGAATATGAGTACACCAAGACAGGATACAATAAATGCCGGAACTAAAGAATAAGCTATGAAAGTATATCGAATGTTTTCTTTAAAAGAAGCTGTTTTCTTATTCATGTGCATTCTCCCTTGCATATATTTCTTCAAAACGCATGATCCATTCTTCTTTTTTTTCTAGCACCTCTTTATTATTTGCATATCGCATTGTGATTTCTTTTTTTAATGGTAAATCTAATACTTCCGGAATATCATTTCTTACCGAACGCCTTTCAAGATTTTGTGAAATCATATATTGTACTTGATATCCGGTTAAAAAATTCATAAATTCCTTTGCATTTTCTTTATGCTGTGCTTCTTTGACCAAATATACTCCATCCGGTGTAGAAATAACCCCTTCCTCCATATATATAATGTCAACATGCTTTCCTGCTTTTTTCAAATTAGCCGCCGCTTCCTCAAAAGTGAGTCCCACTATATATTCTCCATTAGCTACGCCATTGTACACAGCAGATGAGCTCTCTAAAAGATTTCCATCTATATTTTTACAAAGCTGCTCTACATACTCCCAACCATCTTCCGGCTGTCCTTTTCCGCATGCATAAAGCATATTGATGAGTTGTTCAAAAGAGGAAGAGGAAGTTGCCGGGTTTGCATATGCAATTCTTCCTTTTAATTCCGGTTTTAATAAATCCTGATATCCTTTTATTTCAATATCGCCAATTAAATCCGTATTTACCATAATAATACTTGGAACATCGCTAAATCGTGTCATATTTCCTTCTTTATTAAGAAAGGCCGACTGTATTGCTGCTTCATTTTCTGTTATATACACATCAAAATACTGAGCATAAGAACTTACCGTAAAGATAGATCCTCCCCACATAATATCTGCTTGTGGAAAATTTTCTCTTATCTCTATGTTACGTAACAAGTCTCCTGAGCTTTTACTAATGACTTCTACCGTAATTCCTGTTATTTTTTCAAATTCTTCTATTATGGGCTGAATAAATGTTGTGGGATGTGGTGTATAGACAACTAAAAGTTCCTCTTCTGAAATAGAGGATTGTTGCTTAGACATGACAGATTCCTTTACCAAAAACATCATAAACAAAACTACAACAAAACAAAGTATAAAAGACTTGTATTTTTTTTGAAACCATTCCATTTTTTAATTGCTCCCATTTATCAAACAAAAACTGCATTTATTGCTATATTTTACTAAAAATTAGCCCTTTTTTCATTATATGCACACTTTATGTATACTTGGCAAGCCCCTATTTTTCTAGCTTTTTCGAACTTTTAAACTTTTTTTGATTTTTCGCAAAAAAATTGTTGACACCACGCTATTCAAGTGATATGATAATGCTTGTTCGGTAGCGAGTTCATAAATATGCACCTCTAGCTCAGTTGGTAGAGCACCTGACTCTTAATCAGGGTGTCCAGGGTTCGAGCCCCTGGAGGTGCACTAAAACTTAAATATATGTTTTAACAATTTCATAAACGCACCTCTAGCTCAGTTGGTAGAGCACCTGACTCTTAATCAGGGTGTCCAGGGTTCGAGCCCCTGGAGGTGCATTAAAGCACTGTTTTTGATGATATTAGGCATCGGGGACGGTGTTTTTTGTTGTCTTACAGCTTTTTTATGGAGAATATCAACGCTGATATTCTCCATTTTTAGGCTAGACATATTTACAAAAAATTATTTCATGTATCACTTATCTTGTTTTTAAAAGTTTCATTTTATCCTTCATGCACAAGAAGGACAAGAAAAGGCACGTGCTAATCGCACGTGCCTTTTCTTGTCTAAAGAGTTGCCCAAGCTCTCTATGCATTATTTAATCTACTAATTGACATAATCCGATATAACTATTATCATTATACCGTTACCGTCCCCATACTGGTGACAGGAAGGGGGTGCACATATGACATTACTAGTATCCTTTATTTCCTCTGTTTTGGCAAAAATAGTAGCCTACTATATTTGTAAATGGCTTGACAGAATTGGAAACGGTAACAAGCCTCAGTCTAATCAACTGAATAATGATTAAAAAGAAAACCCCAGAAGCGGCCACTTCTGGGGTTTTCGCTTAGTTGCACACATGACAACTAATATCCTTTGCCTAGGCATATTATAGCATACGCATTTTCAGATTTCAATATTCCAATAAAATTTGTATTACAAACCACCTATAGCGCCGGTCTTGCTGCAGCAAAATTGTATTACAATATTGCACGTACAAAACAATAATAATTACTAATTTATCAGGATTTTTATAATGTAAACCTCTTAATCAGGGTGTCCAGGGTTCGAGCCCCTGGAGGTGCATTAAAGCACTGTTTTTGATGATATTAGGCATTGGGGACGGTGCTTTTTGTTGTGTTACAGCTATTTTGGGGAGAATATCAACGCTGATATTCTCCATTTTTAGGCTAGACATATTTACAAAAAATTATTTCATGTATCACTTATCTTGTTTTTAAAAGTTTCATTTTATCCTTCATGCGCAAGAAGGACAAGAAAACCCCAGAAGCGGCCACTTCTGGGGTTTTCGCTTAGTTGCACACATGACAACTAATATCCTTTTGCCTAGGCATATTATATGCATACGCATTTTCAGATTTCAATATTCCAATAAAATTTGTATTACAAACCACCTACAGATCCGGTCTTTCTGCGGAAAAATTGTATTACAAAAAACTCAAAAAACCGCTCTTGCAAATTGCAAACCATGTTACAATTTCACAAGAACGGTTTTCTTTATACCAAATATCCTTTTCTTTTTAATTCCTGCTCTATCAGTTCCAGTGTTTCTTCACTATCTGCTTCTACCTTATGATAGTGAATACCACCTGACGTAAGATTCTTCAAAGGCTTAGATTTTCCACTCCGAATCTCTTCTATAAAGTCCTGTACATGCTTTCTGCAACGAATTGGTAGGTCTCCACGAATCGTTCCATACACTTCGTGTCTAATCGAAACATCCAATACTCTTCCTCCCATATCCACGATGGTGTTGAGCTCATCCTCTATCTGTTCATCGGTATGAGCAACACGATATTCTTTGAGAACCTGCTTAGACTGCTTACTGCTTATTCTGTGACTGGTTTGAATGACATATCCCTTTGGTGTCGCATATATTTCATGGTGTGCAGCACGAAGTAACGCCATATCCTGTACAATGACCTGACGGCTTACCTGATATTTTTTTGCTAGAGCAGCTCCTGATATAGGAGCTACTGATTTACTGATAGTATTCAGCAATTCATTTCTTCTTTCTTCACCTGTCATGAATAGTATTACGCCCCCTATTCAATGCTGTGCAGATTTTTCAAAGACACATCAAGAATTGGTGCAGAGTGAGTCAAAGCACCACTAGAAACATAATCTACGCCAATATCAATTATTTTAGCAATATTTTCTTTTGTAATATTACCAGAGCATTCTGTTTCTGCTTTTCCGGCTACCATTTCTACTGCCTTCTTCATATCCTCATGAGACATATTGTCAAGCATGATAATGTCAGCACCTGCCTCTACTGCTTCTTTGAGCATTTCAAGATTCTCTACTTCTACCTCTATCTTACGAACAAAAGGAGCATACTCCTTGGCAAGCCTTATTGCATTAGCAACACCGCCCGCTGCTCCAATATGATTATCCTTAATTAAGATACCATCAGAAAGGTTATAACGATGATTATAACCACCGCCTGCCTTTACTGCATACTTTTCAAAAATACGCATATTTGGTGTTGTTTTACGAGTATCTAAAAGCTTGGTTTTGCTTCCTTCTAAGAGCTTAGATACACTCTTTGTGTAAGTAGCAATTCCACTCATTCTCTGTAAATAGTTTAATGCTGTACGCTCACCAGATAACAACACTCGAATGTCACCTGTTACTTCAGCAAGTAAATCTCCGTTCTTTACTTCATCACCATCCTTAAAGTACATCTTAACTTCTGTGGTATCATCTAAAAGTTCAAATACTCTCTGGAATACAGGAAGTCCTGCAATAACTCCATCCTGCTTACAGATTAAATCTACTTTACCCTTTTTTGCCTCTCTCATAACCGCATTGGTAGTTACGTCCTCACTGGAAATATCCTCCTGCAAAGCCATCATAATCAGATTATCTACATTTAACTTTGTTGTAATGGAATTCATCATAGTTACTTGTCCTGCCTTTCTTTTATCATTATCTTTCTTAACGCCATTTGATCTGTTCTTTGTTGCAGACGCTATACTCATTCATTCTTTAATCCAATTTCCTGTCGAATCATTTTTTTATTTTGATTGTGATATGTCTCTAAGCTCGCATATTCCTCTATTAAAAGTTCATACACCCCTGCAAGCTCTTCTAAGCTCTTATCAAGATGCTCTGCGAATCTATCTGCCTTTTTATCATCCATCTCTACCATATGTAAGGCTGCCTTTTTTGCAAAAACAAGACTTTCCAACAGGGAATTACTTGCTAAACGGTTCTTACCATGTACACCGTTACAGCTTGTCTCACCTGCCGCATAAAGATGCTCCATAGAAGTATGACTGTTGCTGTCTACCTGTACGCCACCCATAAAATAATGCTGTGCAGGAACAACCGGAATCCATTCCTTCGTAATATCATACCCTTCTTCTAAACACTTACGATAAATATTCGGGAAACGTTGTGTTACATCAATATCCTCAATTGGAAGGAAAGACAGCCATACATGCTCTGTTCCATCTTTTTCCATCTGCTTATGTATTTCTTTTGTTACTACATCTCTTGGCAACAGCTCGTCTACAAAACGATTACCGTTTTTATCATACAAATGCGCTCCCTCACCACGAACGGACTCTGAAATCAGGAAACGACGCTCCTTTTTCTTTGAAAACAGCGTAGTAGGATGAATCTGTACATAATCAATATGCTCTAAATCAATCTTATGACGTAAAGATAATGCAAGAGCATCTCCTGTAAGCTGTGGGAAATTTGTAGAATTCTCATATACTCCGCCGATTCCACCACATGCCCACATCACATTTTCAGCAAATACAGACTGTAAAGTTCTATCTTCAAGCTGTAAAAGCAAACCGTCACAACAGTTATCATGACACAAGATATCAATCATTGTTGTATGCGCCATTAAGGTAATATTTTTACGTTCCTTTACTCTTGCTAATAACTTAGATGTAATCTCTCTTCCGGTTACATCATCATGGTACAAAATTCTATGCGTAGAATGAGCACCTTCTTTTGTATAAGCAAGTTCTCCATCTTTCTTATTAAAATCAACACCAAAAGCAATTAGTTCATCGATTACCTCTCTAGAGGAACGAATCATAATATCTACGGACTCCGGCTTATTCTCATAATGACCTGCGCGCATGGTATCTTCATAAAAACTGTCATAGTCCTGCTCATCACGAAGCACACAGATACCACCCTGTGCAAGATAAGAATCGCTTTCCTCTAATTCACTCTTTGCAATCATTAGTACTTCTTTATCTTCTGGCAAATGTAATGCAGTAAAGCAGCCTGCCACACCACATCCTACAATAATAACGTCATATTGTTTTTTCATATGTACTACCTCTTTTCGCTACACCTTATTGTGCTGCAAGCTCTAACATACGAATCATTGGCTTATGTGCCGCATCCATAAGCTCTGTTTCCATAAGAATTTCTGTATCTTCCTGCTCTAACACCTTAATCACCTTGTCCACAGTAATCTTTTTCATATTCTCACAAACCTGTGCTTTTCCTACAACATGGAATGTCTTGTCCGGGTTACGATGTCTTAATTCATATAATACACCCATCTCTGTAACAACAATAAATTCCTTGGCATCACTCTTGGTTGCAAAATCAATAATACCTGAGGTACTTCCAATATAATCCGCCAATGCAGTCACTTCTGGCTTACATTCCGGATGAACCATAACAAGTGCCTCTGGTGTCTGCTTCTTTGCTTCCTGAATCTCATCTGCTGTTACCGCATGATGTACATGACAGTAGCCATCATTGAAAATGAAATTCTTCTCTGGAAGCTGATCAGCAATATAATGAGCCAGATTCTGATCCGGAATAAAGAAAATATTCTTATTTGGAAGTGCCTTTACAATCTTTAAGGCATTTGCTGAAGTTACACAGACATCACTAGCTGCCTTAAGCTCTGCAATAGAATTTACATAACAGACAACCGCAAGGTCATCATACTTCTCTCTCATTTCCTGAATCTTTTCTACGGTTGCCATATGTGCCATTGGACAGTTTGCATCTGCTGCCGGAATCAGTACCTTCTTATCAGGATTTAATATCTTTGCACCCTCTCCCATAAAAACAACACCACAAAGTACAATCACATCCGCATCTATTTTTGTTGCCACATCACTCAGATAATAGGAATCACCAATGTAGTCAGCGATTTCCTGTACCTCATCCTCCACATAATAATGTGCCATGATAACAGCATTTTTTTCCTTTTTCAGCTCTTCAATTCTTAGCTTCTTCTGATTCATATTCAGCCTCCATAATAATCACTTAGCCATTAAAATACCTGCAAAATTGGGGCAATTGCCTCAATTCTCATGTAATAAATGTATTTATCACACTGCATACTTGAATGAGAGTATAGCACGTTTCTTTACAGGTGACAAGACACTTGCTTGATTTTTTGTTAAAAAAATAACATATTATTTCACTTCAAACGGAGTTTCTCTTCCCTCCATAAAATCCTTTGAACAAAGAATCGAATTCTCAACCATATTGGCAACGGCTTCATCCGTATAAAATGCTGTATGCGGCGTAATAACCACATTGGAATAAGAACGAAGCATTGCAAGCTGTGGATTATTGAGTGGCTCACCCATACGGTTAAAATAGTATAATCCACTCTCTTGCTCGATGACATCTAATCCTGCAAAACCAACCTTGCCCGCCTCAATACCATCAATCAACGCCTGTGTGTCAATTAATGAGCCTCTTGCACAGTTAATCAGCATAACGCCCTGCTTCATTTTTGCAATTGCAACCGCATCAATCATATGATAATTTTCAGCCGTTGCCGGTGCATGAAGCGTAATAATGTCACACTCCTCAAAAATTCGTTCTAATCTGGTATATTCTGCATATTCTTTTACTTCATCACTTTCATAAATATCATACGCAAGCATTTTACAACCAAATCCTGTTAAATCCTTTATGACTGTTTTTCCAATCTTTCCTGTTCCAATAATACCTACCGTACAATCATGAAGCTCTTTTCCAATTTTCCCTTGTAGCGTATAGTCCTGAATACTTGCTCTTTCTAAGCAATGCTTTACCTTTCTGCATCCCATGAGCATTAACATAACTGCGTGGTCTGCCACACTTGCCGGAGAATAGGTAATATGAATCACGCCCATGCCAAGACTTCTTGCATACTGCCAATCTATATGATCATAGCCTATTGTTCTAGTTGCAATACAACGAACTCCCAAAGCATGCCATTGATCAATCATTTCTTTATTAATTACTGTTGTGATAATATCTACTACATCATAGCCTTTTGCAAGCTCTAAATTCTCCATACATGGTGTTTCTTTTGTATATGCCCACTCTACATGATATTGTTCACAATATTTTTCAAAAAAAGGCAATTCATCAAAATCTCTCATACTGTATACAAATATCTTCACGCTACATCCCTCTCCTTTTTACTTAATCTCATTTGCCATTCTATAGAACTGATAATAGATTCCCTTTTGTTCCATTAAGGTATCATGATTACCTTCCTCTACAATTCCCTCATCTGTTAATACCAAGATTCTGTCGGAATTACGAATACTTGATAATCGGTGTGCAATAGTCAGAGTGGTACGGCCTTTTGCAAGCTCCTGGAGTGACCTGGCAACTGCAAATTCACTCTCATTATCAAGCGCTGATGTCGCTTCATCCAAGATAATAATTGGTGGGTTTTTCAAAAAAACACGGGCAATACTAATTCTCTGTTTTTGTCCGCCGGACAGCTTTACGCCACGCTCTCCAACATAAGTATCATATCCTTCCTTTAATCCTTGGATAAATTCATCCGCGCCTGCCTTTTTGGCGGCCTCCATTACTTCCTCATAGGATGCTCCCGGCTTACCATAAGCTATATTCTCATATACGGTACCTGAGAAAAGATATACATCCTGCTGTACAACACCAATATTGCGTCGCAGGCTCTTCAATGTAAAGTTCTTAATACTATTTCCATCTAATGTAATGCTTCCTGCCGTTACATCATAAAATCTTGGAATCATATTGCAAAGCGTTGTCTTACCTCCACCAGAAGGCCCAACGATTGCAAGTTTTTCGCCTGCGTGAATGGTAAGATTTAAATTCTGAAATACCTTATTATGATCATCTGGATATTCAAAGCTAACATTCTCAAAACATATCTCACCCTTTGGATTATGTAACTCTATTGCATCTGGTTCATCAAAAATCTCTATATCTGCATCCATTATCTGAAGAAAACGCTCAATTCCTGTCATTCCTCGCTGGAACTGCTCTGCAAATTCAATAATTTTGCGAATTGTGGCAATCAAAGTAGACACATACATAACGTATGCTACCATATCACCCGGTAGTATCCGTCCTTTCATTAAGAAATAGCCACCACCCAAGATAACAACCAAATTCATCAAACCATCAAAAACCCTCGTCGAAGTACTAAAAATACCCATAACCCAATAGGTTTCTGTCTTTATCTTTAAAAATTCCTGATTGCCTTCTTCAAACTTCGCATTTTCAATATCTTCATTTGCAAATGCCTTTACTACCTTTTGTCCAAGCAAACTATCTTCAATCTTTGCATTCAACTCTCCTATCTGGTGGCGCTGTTTACCAAAAGCTGCACGCATTCTCTTATTTAGAATACGACAAACCACTGTCATTATTGGAACAAAAACAAAGACCATTACTGTTAATGGTAGATGAATTTTTGCTAAAATAGCAAATGAAATAATAATTTTAATTATTGCGATAAAAAGCTCTTCCGGGCAATGATGCGCAAATTCTGTAACATCAAACAAATCATTTGTAATCCTGCCCATAATTTGCCCGACTTTCGTATTATTAAAATATGTGTTGGAAAGCTTTTGCAAATGTGCATAGGCTGCTCTTCGCATATCTGTTTCTATCTTCGCACCCATCACATGCCCAACATCTGCCATATAAAAATTAGCAACGCTGTCTATAATTCTCAATGCAAAATACAAAAATCCTAGTCCTGCTATCATTTTTACACTAAGAAGTGCCACATCCTGTAACGCGGTATTTGTTATTTGCCTAATAATAAGCGGCAATACAATTTCACAAACCGTAGTCAACGCTGCACAAAACAAATCCATGATTAATGTTTTGTAATATGGTTTAAAATACGGCAGAAATCGTTTTATCAGCTCACTTGTTTTATATTCCTTTTTATTCATGAAATCTTTCCTTTCTTATAAAATCTATCGTAACTATTCAGTACCTTCATAGTTACGTGTCAAAATCCATTTAAAATTGCTTCGCAATGGGATTTTGACTTTCCAAATCTACGTTTTCTTACGGCATACGCAGTAAATGCGCATGCCTGCTGAACAGTTACAATCTATCATAATTTTGCCTCGCAAATGGATTTACATAAAACACATTTTCATTACTCTCGAATTAATTCCATAAAGATAGCGGTTCCTGTCGTCATTTTATTAGTAGTAACCCACAACAACTTATGTTTTAAAAAGGGATTCAGACTTTGTTTCACTTTTTCCTTATCTCCAAGCTCATAATCTCCTTGCGTAAACAAAATGATACACTTACTTCTAGCATGATAAAGCTTAAGATATGCACAGAGTTCATCTAATTTAGGGGACTTATCCACTTTATTGTTTTTCCATTCCATAAATGGCTTTCCCATTTGAATAAAAGACATTGGCATTGCCTCTGTACAAATCTTTTCCGGCCCCCAATAAACCACATTGCTTCTTACATTTTGAAATATCTTATCATGCGCTTTGAGTGCTGCAACAGCATCCTGCGCTGTTGTTTTTATATACTCTGCTTCTAGCGAACCATCAAACACAAATGCCATCTCTAATTGCTGTTTTCCTACGGGTTGATTTCCTGGAGCATGTAAAATGCGATCAACCTGTTTGTTTAATTGAAGTTTTTGTATTTGTGTAAGACTCATAAACGAACTCCTTTTTTCTTACTATTTTTATTTGCTTTATAATGATTTTTTGTAACTATTCAGTGCCTTCATAATTACGAATTTTTTATACTTTCACAATATACACAATAAACATGTATATCTGACGAATAGGTACATCATATCACATTTTTTAATTTTCTTGCAAATTACAATGTTTATTGTTTTTTTTCAACTATTTTAAATTCTTCCTATTTCCTTGCTGAATAGAGTTATTTCGTGTATTATCAAATGGGAGGATTTTAACTATGATACGTTTTGATAAATTACCTTTAAATACACGAATATTAAATGCCTTTTCTGAGCTGAATATAGATTTCGTCTTTCAGCCAATCTATTCCTTAAAAGAAAATAAGATCTTTGCTTACGAGGCTCTTATGCAGCCAGCAGAAGGCACCCTGGAAGAATTATTTGATCTATATACTAGAAAAAGAGAATTACACACCTTAGAGCTTGCAACCTTTTATGGCGCAACTCTTGCCTACTGTGAAAAAGGCTTTGAAGAACCTTTTTTTGTTAATTCTTTTCCATCTGAAATTTTTCTTCCAAACGAAGCCGAAGAATTTGACAATTACTTCCCTAAAGAAGTAACCGATAAAATTATGGTTCAGATTATTGAATACCCTGAACTTAACTACATGACCTGGAATCTGAAAAAGAAACAATTTGAAGCACGTAATACAGCCATAGCTCTTGATAACTTTGGTGCCGGCTACAATGATATTACTACTTCCTATATTGTAGAGCCACATATCGTAATGCTGGATAAAGACTTAATTGAAAATATTTCATATGACAAACAAGTTCAGCATAATTTCAAAAAAACAATTGAGATGTTCCATAAAGATAACATTCTTGTTATGGCTAAAGGTATTGAAAAAAAAGAAGATTATGATTATATAAAGACTACAGCTGTCGATTATGTACAAGGATTTTACTTAGGAAGACCAGAATAGAAGAAAAGCGGGACTTTAAGTTCCGCTTTTTTATCTTATCTTATAATTTCGTCTGAGTCTAATAGAATGGTAAATGGTCCATCATTTAATAAAGCAACCTTCATATCTGCGCCAAAGGAGCCATGTTCTGTATGAAAGCCTTTTTTCTGAATCTCATCTATTACATACTCATACAATTCATTTGCCACATCCGGCCTTCCTGCTTTTGTAAAGGAAGGACGATTTCCCTTTCGGCAATCTGCATATAAAGTAAACTGTGATATAATCAAAAATTCTCCATTCACATCTGCTGCCGCCAGATTAGTCTTACCCTCTGCATCATCAAAAATTCGAAGCTTTGTCAGCTTATCAATCATTTTATCTGCAATCTGCTTATCATCCGTATCTGATACACCCACAAAAACTAAAAGGCCATGGCCAATTTTACCAATTATTTCTTGCTCTACCGTTACAGAAGCTTCTTTCACTCGTTGTACTACAAATCTCACTTTTATTCCTCTCTTTTTTCTATATATTGAGATGCTTCCTCTTTACTCAAATGACATATCTCCATTAATCGATGCTGAATTTCTTCTTCTCTAATATTAAACTTTTTCATGGTTTCTACCATGCTTTTTATCATCTCCATATGTTCCTTTTGGACTTTATTTAGTTCTTCTTTAACTTTATCTCGTTCTGCTTCAATTTCAGCCCTTTCTACCTCAATTTCCGCCTTTTCTGCTTTAATCTCTGCCTTGTTCGCTTCAATCTCTGCCTTGTTCGCTTTAATCTCTGCCTTGTTCGCTTCAATCTCTGCCTTGTTCGCTTCAATCTCTGCCTTGTTCGCTTCAATCTCTGCCTTGTTCGCTTCAATCTCTGCCTTGTTCGCTTCAATCTCTGCCTTACTATCTGCAATATACTTCCGTTCTTCTTCTATCCATTGTACGGTTTCATCCAAACTTTCTATATTATGCTTTTTTAAAAAAATGTCGTATTCTAAAATCAATGATTCATCCGTCATATCGTTTATTTCCTCCATTTCTTCATAATGCGAATACAAATAGTAATATAATTCTTTGGTAAGGTTTCGTAATCTATCTGCATCATCCATGGTAATATTACCATATTCATGGTTCATCTCTATACTTCCGAGTATATCATTAAAAATAAGCCTTTTCAATTGTTCTAAATTTTCCTTAGAACGTTTTCTTTTTATTATTTTATGCAATGATAAAAGGTAAAAAGGAATTAAGATAATCATTTTTTTCTGATTCAGTTCATCCACAGATATGCTTTCTAATTGAATGGTTGAGACTTGATATTCGAAGCTACCTTGCATTCCAAAATCTAATACTAATGTGTATGTCTCTGGAATATCTCCCTCCGCATAGAGATAAATGATTTTTGGCTCAGGAAAATGCAAATACGATTTATTATCATTTAATTCTTTATAGCGTTCTGCATGTCGATATCCATACTCAAATACACGAAATACAATAGTTTCATCCTGATAACGCTGTGCCTCTATATGATAACTGTGACATCCATCAATCGTTACAATCGTATCTGCTAATGTCTTTTTCAAATTATCATCATGAAATTCCGTCCAATTATAAGTTACTTTTGCATCTGTAGAATATTCTGTTTCAAATAATCCATTAATAAAATTGATTACTGCCCTAGAAGACAAGGTCAGTACTTTTTTAAACATTTTGTCATAGATATGGCTTCTAGAATTGTTTTCTACTTTTCCACTCATTGATTTGATCCTTTCTTTTATGTGGTTTTAAGATTTGACAACCGCTACCATACCAAAGAAAAAATCTTTTGTCCATCCATTTGAAAAAAAGTTTAATATTGTTTAGAAACAGTTTAAAAATATATCATTTCTTGTTTACAGAACCCCAAAGTGCTAAAATACTTCTATATAAAAGGAGGCACACCATGACACCATACATTCACAAAGTACAATATTATGAAACAGATAAAATGGGCATTACACATCATTCTAATTATGTTCGTTGGATGGAAGAGGCTAGAATTGATTATATGGAAAAAATCGGTTGGTCTTATAATCGCATGGAAAAGGAAGGAACTATTTCACCAGTTATTTCTATTGATTGCAAATACAAAGAAAGTACAACCTTTGCAGACGAAATTAGTATCCGTGTCTCTGTACAAGAATGTGGTCCTATTCGTATGACTCTTGCTTATGAAATGTCCAAAACCTCAAACAATCACCTTGTATTTTCAGGTTCTTCACAACATTGCTTTTTAAACGAATCCGGTAAACCCATTCGATTAAATAAAGATTGTCCAAAATTTTATCAAACCTTACAAGAATTAATTGCAAATCCAGAAGCTTAATAATTGCAAAAAGGAACCAGCTACCCGGTTCCTTTTCTATTTATTTTTTTATTCTTCTAGGTCTACAAGACAATCCAATTCCTAATCCGCCATAACCGATATGACAAGATACTCCAAGAGATAAGTCGTCACAGAGCACTTCCATATCTGGAAAAGCTTCTTCAATCTGAGCAATCCAATCCTTTGTTATTTCGTCAGGAGCACTAGAAGCTGCTACAAGATATACTTCGTTTTTATCTGCATATTCTTTAAAGGTTACTTCCAAATCATTTTTAATAGCTTCTATCATTCCCTGTCTTGCTTTTGCAAAACCACGGCACTTCTTAAAGCTATCTAAAGTTCCAACATCAAACTTTAAAATAGGTTTAATATTCAATAATGTTCCAATTGCTGCAACACTAGGCTTGATTCTTCCACCACGTTTTAAGTTCTCTAATGTCTCTACACCAATGTAAATAACCATATTGGCTCTTGATTCTTCCAACATCTGCTTAATCTCTGCTGCCGAATAGCCTTCTTCTATCATCTCCAAAGCATCCAAAACAGAACGATGCATTAATGTAGAAACACGTCCATTATCTACAACAAATACTTTTCCCTCGTATGACTCTTCACTTGCAAGCATATTTGCAGTCTGACAGGAACCGCTTAATCCACTACTAATCGGAATATAAAGAATCTGATCAAATTCTTTTAACGCTTCATCCCATATCTTCATTACCTCTGCTGGTGAAGGCTGCGAAGTCGTAACTGTTACACCACTTTTAAGCTTTTCAAAAAAGTCCTCTCTTGATAAAGTAACATTTTCATAATAGCATTCTTCTTCCACGTAAAATGGCATAGGAAGTACTTTAATTCCTAAACGTTTTGCTTCCTCTTGCGAAATACTGCTATGACTATCTGTTACAATTCCTATCTTCTTCATTATATTGCTCCCGTTATATACTCAAATAATTACTTCTTTTCCTAACATAATAACCTGTGTCACTCTCGCAATTATTATAACAATACCATTTTTACTTTTCAATTCATATTCATTTACATTTTAACCCTGTTTAATAGATTCTTTCTCTTTTTCTCTATCTACATTGGCTGTAGCTACATTTGTAAACTGCGTGAAACGCTTATTTTCTTTATTTTGCTCCATTAATACATTTGGTTCATTCATTTTTTGCTTCTCTTATTGCATTCAGTTGTTCTTCACCTTGATTATCCGTACCTTCTATTGTTTCTATTATCTTCCAACAATTTGCCTGTGTTCTACCCTCTACATCATATGGCATTTTAATAATATCTCTTTTTCTACTACTATGAATATTGTTTGTTTCTTTTGCATAGGTTTCCAAGGCCGTAATTCCTACCCAATAATATTCCTTTGGGAAATTATGGATGCACACATTTATAGACGTCCAATAAACTATATTTCCCAAATACCACACCTTCATATACTTGATTCACAAACTCAGCAAAACCTTCCGTACTATTTAATACTAAAAAAATAGTCGCACTTATAAACGTTAATAGCATCCATTCATTTACTCTTGCATTTATTATTTTTATATTTTCTAATCTCTTTTTCATCTTTTCCTGCATAAACGTCAAGTCTACACTTTTTTTAATTTTTTCATTCGTACTATAAACTGCTGTCTCCACTATGCTGTCCTCCCTAGTCTTTCTATTATTTTATCTTTTTTTTCGAAAATCAATTATAGATATTGCTAATCTGCAATGCAATGATTAATATTTTTTGCTATAAATACATACTAAAAATTACAATTGCCATTTTCTCCTGAAAAGCATAATATTTAATTATTCGGTAACTATTTAGTACCTTCACAGTTACATTATTCGTACTAATTACATATAAGGAGCCCACCCATGAAATCCCATGAACCACTTATCGCACCTCAATCCGACTATTACATTTATTCTCCAAGCCTAATTGCTCAGGAGATGTTCCTCTATCCACTCTACTGCGGTCATTTTATCTATGAAAAAAGCTACTCCCTACACAGAGAATCTTATAACAGCTATTTATTGCTTTATATTGAAAAGGGTCAGTTAATATTAACTTATGAGAATAAGACATATGATATTTCTGCTGGAAGCTTTTTGCTTATAGACTGTTACAAACCACATTCTTACAGCACATTAGATGGTTGTGAAACCCTTTGGTGTCATTTTGATGGAAAAGTAGCTGCCAATATGTATGAAACCATCACTTCTCATAATGGTAACGTTTTTACTTTGAATGATTCTTATTACGTGATAAATAAGTTACAAAAGATTTACCAGACCTTTGTCGATGGTAATGTAATAAAGGAGCCGTTAATGTCAAAATACCTCAATGATATTCTGACATCACTGCTCCTATACACACCAAAGGATTCCACCTCTTATAGCTATATAAATATGGCAGAAGAAACCATATCCTATATACATGAACACTTAACAGAAGATATTTCTGTACCAACTTTGGCAGAACGTGTTGGGTTAAGCTTGTATCACTTTATCCGCAGCTTCCGAAAAGAAACCGGATTTACTCCACATGATTACATTATTCATACCCGTATCAATACAGCAAAATATTTACTTAAAAATACAGAGCTTCCGATTAAGGAAATCTATTATCACTGTGGTTTTTCCAGCGAAAGCGTTTTTTGCAATTGCTTTAAACAAAGACTTAAACTTACACCTATTCAATATCGCAAGCAGGAAACTCAATCAAGCTTATAAATCACATCAACTATAACAATGCCCTAAGCTCCTGCTCTAAAATACCATTGGTTGCTAAAATATCACAGTTCTCAAGGAAGGTTGGTTTTACACCTTCCTTCCATGCACCAAAACTTCCCCCTGCTTCTGTCAAAATTAGAGATCCTGCTGCATAGTCCCATGGCTTTAAGTTCTGTTCTAAATATGCCTCATGTCTTCCACATGCCACATAACATAAATCAAGCTCTGCAGAGCCGTTTCTACGAAAATCCGCACAATGCAAGAAAATCTTTTCAAACAGCATAAATAGCTCATGCGCTTTTTCTTTTTCATACGGGGACGAACCATAGGAAACTAACGCATCCTTTAAGGAATCACAAGCACTTACCTGAATACGATGACCGTTTAGATACGCTCCCATTCCTTCCATTGCCACAAAAGTTTCCTTTGTAAATGGATTATAGACAATACCAAAGGTAATCTTTCCATTTTCGTATAATGCAAGTGACACTGCACTTAATTTATAATGATGAATTAGATTTGTGGTGCCATCAATTGGGTCTAAAATCCAATAGGATTTCTTCTTATCTGCTACAAACCTCTCCTGCTCCTCGCCAATAAAACCAATTTCAGGATATAAACGATTGAGTTCCTTTTGCAGATAGCTCTGCACCTCTAAATCTACCTTTGTCACATAATCCGCAGCACCTTTCATCTTAATATTTGCAATTGCTTCCTCATCAAAGATAATTTTATCTGTCGTATGAATCAAAGCCGTAATCTGAGCTACATCAATCGTTTTATGAGCCTGAAGATTAAGCATTGACTGCAATTCTTCATTTGCCTGTTCATAGCTCTTAACACAAATTGCCTGCATTCCTACATGGATAGCACCCTGCACATTTTCTTCTCTGTCATCTAAAAAAACACATTCCTCTGCCTTTAATCCATAACGCTCCATCAGACATTCATAAATATCTACATCCGGCTTAATCTTCTTTTCAAAAGCAGATACCACTTTACCATCTACCAAATTTAAAAATGGGAAAGAACCATTTTCGGCATGCATGGTAAACAGCTTTTCTGGATAATTGGATAATAAATATACCTTATATCCTTGTTGCTGCAATCCTTTTATCCAAGAAACAGAGTAATCATAAGGTCTCACTAACTGGTCCCTATTCTCCCAAACTAAGTCAAAGGCTTTCGTATACTCTTTATTATCCTCTCGTAAGTGCTTTACAACATCTTCCTCTTCCATCGTACCGTGATCTAAATGATGCCACCACTGACTACCAAAGACATACACCTCAAAACGATCCTTATCTTCTTTTGTGAGGTTTAATTCATCCATAAGCTCTCTCCAACGGAAATCTACCAATACATTGCCTATATCGAAGATAATGTTTCTAATCATTTTTATACCTAACCTTTCTT
This sequence comes from Lachnospiraceae bacterium, assembly GCA_017436865.1. GTDB lineage: Bacteria > Bacillota > Clostridia > Lachnospirales > Lachnospiraceae > COE1. The sequence goes on along the minus strand of JAFSCH010000059.1, from coordinate 5,498 downwards.
TTTTATTTAAAATTTCAACCATCACCTCAAATTCGTAGCTACGCTGCTCTTTTCGGTGTGGCTAAGCGCCATATACAACAAGCAGTCATTCTTCACATTAGAATGACTGCCTGATATTTTCTTGAGCACTTGATTCCTACAATCAAGTAACTATCATATTATTGTAACTATTCAGAGCCAATCTCGAAAATACTTCGTATTTCCTCGATGTAGCGTATCCGCCAAATAGATAGACGCAGGAATATACTCTTGAATGCAAGCATTCATCGCATATTCCTGCGTCTATCTGCTTGGCTCTGAACAGTTACATATTATTTTATAATTCTACACCGTTCTCCTGTAATAAAGCACGAGCACTTTCTACAGAGTCAACACCTGTCTTATTTTTAATTGGTGCAAATTCACGATTTCTTACTACCTCAAAAGATAAACAGTTATCTAATAAGTGAATCATATCAAGAACCAAAAGTTCGAACTTATAACCATTTGGTTCTTCTGGCTTATGATAATTTCCTTCTGCATCTATATAAGGAATCTTCTTTTCTACTACGTGAACCGGCATCTTAGCATTCTGAATTTCTTCCAGCTTATCTACACGGAATAAGTAGTTAAGAATAACACCAAAGTTATAAGATAATTCACCATTTGCTTCTCTGGAATTGATGATTTCTTCTGTCATCTCATAATATTCCACGATAGATGGCTTACCATCTTCCAAACAAAGTACACCAACCTTCTCGTTTGGCTCAGCTTTACGAACTACCTTGGAACCGCTAACACGACCTGACTCTAAAGTAGCACCTACGAATACAGGGTCTGCAATTCTCTGTAATACATTATCTACAGCAAAGATATTAATCCATTCAATACCTCTTGCATGAACATCTTCAATAATTCCAGTAACTACCATAGAGTAGAACCAGCCACCATTTCCGTTTGGAGAAAGAGATAAAGAATCCTTTTCTTCCATTAACAGCTTTCCATCATAGTCTGTAGAAGGAGCCATTTCCTGTTTGAAGAACTTTACATACTCCTTTGGATAACCAAAGTAATTCTTTTCTTCGAAGAACTCGATTGTCTCATCGTTATTCTTATCACTTGTCATGATGTATAATGGTACGAAACATCCTGCCTTATCTGTTACATCCTGTAAGTTACGGATTAATCTTTCAAAGATATATACGTCCTTAGTAAGCCCAATATTATACTTACCCTTAGGGCCATCTGAACCAAGTCTTGTTCCCTGTCCGCCAGCCAATAAAACAGCACCAACCTTGCCAGCCTTAATTGCTTCTAATCCCTTTGCTTCATAAGCATCTTTATTCTTTTCAATCTCATAAACCTCTAATGCAGACAATGGTTCAAGCTTACCTCTTTCCTGCGCAAGCTCTTCATGACCTGCCATAGCAACCATAGACCAGTCTACTCTCTCTACCTGTGATGCAAGCTTTTCTTTACCAGCCTCATCTAATTTCTGGTATGCTTCCCAAATATGTTCCTGTCCATGTTCTTTTAATACTTTTTCTAATTCATTCTCTCTCATTGTACTCTCCACTTCTATTACTGTTTTTATTATCAGTAATTTTTTTCTTTACTTAATAAATTATATATCTTTATTTCTTCCAATAACAATAAACTTACGGAAGCATAATAACGGAAAAGTCTTGCATTATTATTTAACCACGCCCTTACATTGATGTAAAAATTTTCATACTTCTGCTACACTTTCCATTCTATGTTATACTATATTTATATAGATATTGCAAATATGTTTTCGCTTTTCTCTGCATTTGCGAATAAGAAACGTTTCCAATATCTTTTTTCTGTATATTTTTCCCATATAATGAACCTCATCTACAGAGTGTTCATTAACTATTATTATTATTATTTGTATATGTTATGTAATACAAATAATAATTTTACATCAAATTATCACTCTTTTATAGACAAAAACTGAATTTAATTGTAAAATATCTATAAGCAATTGTATAGAAAACTATTATGCATTCAAAAAGGAGTTACCCCACTATGGATTATTTTTCAAAAGAAGAAGCGGATGTAATTGGTGAAATTTCCAATATTTCAATTGGCTCTTCTGCTACTGCCCTTAACTTAATGTTAGGACAGCCGGTAACCATTACTACTCCTGTTGTTTCCCTTGTACACCGAGATGAAATCCTAAACGATTATGAAAAATCTTGTGTTATTATCCGTGTTCAATATATTCAGGGACTATATGGCAGTAATGTACTCGTTTTAAAAGATGAAGATGCCAGAATTATTACAGATTTAATGATGGGAAATAATGGTTCAGGTCCATATGCATCCGGTGATATTACGGAACTACATTTAAGTGCAGTTTCAGAAGCTATGAATCAAATGACCGCCAGTTCAGCTACTGCAATGAGCAAAATGTTTGACCACAAAATCGATATCTCACCACCAGAAGTGGAATCAGTCATCATCAAAGAATACCGTTTTCCTGACGATATACCTGATGATTTGTTCGTAAAGATTAATTTCAGAATGAAAATCGGAACATTGATTGATAGTACAATTATGCAATTGTACCCATTTGATTTAGCACATTCCATTTACAAATTATTCCAGAGGAGGAAATAAAATATGGCTAAAAATGTTTTAATCGTCGATGATGCGGCGTTTATGAGAATGATGATTAAGGATATCTTAACCAAGAATGGTTATAATATTGCTGCGGAAGCTGAAAACGGAAAGATTGCAGTTGATAAGTATAATGAAGTAAAACCTGATCTTGTATTAATGGATATTACTATGCCAGAAATGGATGGTATTCAGGCCTTAAAGGGTATTAAATCAAGCGATCCTAATGCTAACATTATCATGTGCTCTGCAATGGGACAGCAGGCAATGGTTATTGAAGCAATTCAGTCTGGTGCAAAGGACTTTATTGTTAAACCATTTCAGGCAGAACGTGTTTTAGAAGCTGTAAAAAAAGTAATTGGCTAACGCTTACTACCTTTTGAGAACTTTTCTAATGAATAGAAGCAAAGGTTCAGCCCGTGATGGACTGAACCTTTTTTTAACTCCTCTTCACAAATTCAATGTTACATTTTGGACATCTGACCATAATTTTTCCTTTTCCTCGTGGAATGCGAATTTTTTGGCTACAGTTTGGACATTTATAAATGTGATACTGCATTTTCTGCTGTATCTCTCTTTTTAATTTCTGAAATCCATCCTTAGTACCACTATTTCTATAAGTATTACCTTTTTTGTGAAAGATTTGATACCACTTAGTCCTAAACTTGTATCTTGCTGTTAAAAATTTCTGATTTTCCTGCTGTCTTTTTCCATAATCACGGCTAAACATTCGGTAATAAACCAAAATAAAAATAGCCCAAAATACAAACGTCAATACGTACCAACCCGTTATCAACTCCACAAGCAAAATGATAAAAGTTATTCCCGTTAAAAACCTTCCAAATTCATCTATTCCGTATCTTCCCTGCATAAATCTTGCAAGCTTTTCTCTCATAACAAACATCTCCTCCTTGTTCTACTCCTCTTATAAAAGAGGGGATAATATTTTTAAACCAAATTGTATTATTTTATGTGTTATTGGACGTTTTGACCACTCAGTCAACTTCATTTCCTTACACTGTTTCTGTGTTTTTATAAAATCTTCTTTCATATCTGCAATCGCACTAATCTCACTTAAAAACACACCACATTCATAATGCAGATAAAAGCTTCTATAATCTGTATTAATTGTTCCACAAATAGCACATTCATCATCCGCTATGACGTTCTTGGCATGTATAAATCCTGGTGTATATTCAAATATTCTCACCCCTGATTGTATAAGTTTTCCATAATTACAAACATTTACCATGTATACATACCATTTATCAGGAATTCCCGGAACAATAATTCGTACGTCCACACCGCTTCCTGCAGCATTGATAAGGTCATTAAGCATGGTTTGATCCAAGACCAAATAAGGCGTGGTAATATAAATATAATCTCTCGCCTTATTAATCATTCTAGTATAAGCACCTTCTGTTGGATTATCAGGATTTCTATGTGGTCCACCGCTAAAAGGCTGAACATAACCATCCTCTTTTACTAAAACATTAGGTCTGTAATCAATATAAACCAGCTTTTCTTTTTGGTTACACATTCGCCACATTTCAAAAAACATACAAGTCAGACTCCAAACTCCTGCACCGTATAAACGAATTCCTGTGTCCTTCCAATGCCCAAATCTCACAATGTAATTTGCATATTCATCTGCAAGATTGATTCCACCCGTATAACCTATATTTCCATCTATAACCATAATCTTTTGATGATTACGATAATTAAAAGAAAGTCTTGCTACATTTCGATGTATCGGATTAAATATGGACAGCTTAATACCTCTTACTTTCAAATCCTCACGAAAATCATGTGTGTTAAGAATCAATGTTCCAAAATCATCAAATAATAATCGAACATCTACGCCCTCCTGTACTTTTTGTGTAAGTACCTCTAATATTTCCTTCCATACTCTTCCATTATAGACAATATAATACTCCATGAAAATAAACTTTTTGGCCTGCCTCAAATCTTCCAGCATGGCTTCTATCATTTCTTCTCCAACAGGATAGTAAGTTACCTGTGTATTGTTATAAATAGGAAAACCCTTTTTTCGAAGATAACGGCTTATCTGCACCTTATTGGGATGCTGTCTGCTGATATCCTCTGCAACCTCTTCATCTTGAATCAGATGTTGTGAATTCTCTTTCTCCATTTCTCGAATAATACGATAATCCTTGGAATTGGTTCTCTTTCTTCCCCACATAAAATACAAAAATAATCCTGCAACTGGAAGCACCATAATAATCAATATCCAACTAAACTTATAGGCTTCTTCATTATTTACTAATGCAAACACAGTAATCACACTTATAATATCAAATAGTAAATATACTGCAAAAAAACCTTTCATCAAATACAGTGATAACAGAATCATAGTAATAATCTGAAGTAAAAAAGCAATTCCTACCGTCACGCCTCTGATAATGCCATAATATTTACTTCTGATAATATTCATTCTCCCACCTCTTTGTTTCATAATTTATCGCATATTTCTTATATAATTTTCTCATGTTGTATCCTTTTATACTCTATTTTTATGCAAAATAAGGAAGAAATCAATGAAATAAATATAAATTATTCTGAAAAATTTTGATATCTTAAAACCATAACAACTCTTTTATGATATTATAAAATAAGTTAAATTTGGGTTTAGTGGAGTGTGGGGAGTCCGAGTGTTGGGCACGATTCTGGGACTCAAAGCCTAAGAGTTACTAAATGTCCTCTTCTGACAGCTTTGATTAGCACTCTCTTGCGCAAACTCGCCCTGCTTCGCAGTGCTCAGACAAGACTCCAGAGAGTGCTTGCTGTCATCAGAGAACATTAAGAAACTCTAAGACTTTGCTTTACAGAATTGTGCCCAACACTCGGACTCCCCT
>JAFSCH010000138.1 GCA_017436865.1 Lachnospiraceae bacterium | reverse complement strand
CGGTCTTCTTTTTTCTATGAATAAAGTGATGTTCTAATAGAAAAAGCATGATTTCTTAATTTTAAAGTGCTGTTATCATGTCAATGAGCTTAGTAATAAATTGATGTTATGTTTGGCTGTAAAGTGCTGTTTTACACTTGATAAGGTGGAAAGTCTTGCTAAAGAACCGGAGCGTATGAAAGATGTGGAAATGGCAGAGCCTTCCATGCTTGGAGCTGTGGCAGAGCCGGAATTTCAGTATGGTGCAGAAGCCTTTGAAGCCTATCAGCAGTCTGCGAAGGCAGAGCAGGCGGTGGTGCCAGAGGTAAAGGTGCAAGAAGTAAAGGGTAAGAGCCGATAGAGTGAAGTCCACTTGAATTGTGCGAATGATTCAAGTGGACTATTTGTCGTTTTCTGCAATAGATGTCCACTTTCTGCAAAGTATATTGAATATGTAATAATGTTTGATATATTTATCATATCCGGCACAGTAGATAATAATGTGGAAACTGAATCAGATGAGTTGCTGGTAGAAGGTGCAATTATATCATCAGAAACCCCGAATAAGCCTTACATAGAAATGGATTATAATTTAGACATAGTTTCAGAAGAAGATTGGGAGAATACGTCTGTTGGGGAATACCCTATTGACATACTTTCGGCAGAGTGGAATAATTTGTCTTATAGTGAGGCGGCAGCGGCATGTAATATGCCGATGGAGTATGCAGAAAGCCTTACAACGGATGAATTAGTAGATTATGCCTTAAATTATCCGTTTTTAATGGATATATTGGCATATGACAATATTGAAGATGGAATGAATCATCTTGTAAATAAGTCTGGTGTGTTTGAAGAACTTTTTTCAAGGACAGATTGTTACGATGAGCTTCTTGACGAATATTTAGAGCTGCAAATTGATTATGTGGCTGTTGCGAAATCAAATGATATATGCGAAACAGATTACGATAAAGAGCTATTTGTTGAAGCATATATGGGATTAAACTACGATCTGCTTTCGGATGAACAGGCTAAAAAATTTGTTGAAGAATATGGAAATAATTTTTCTGACAGAAATACCGAATATCAAGATTCAGAATTAGCTATGATATTTTATGAAGCAGTTGAAGAAAAAATGGGAATTATTCCTGAAGATGCAGTACCTGAAAGTGTAGCCACTGCTGAGACATGTGTTGCATCGGAACGTGCAGTTTCTGCGACATGCAGTGTTTGCGGTGCATCATTGTCGTATACTACCATTTTGGTCAATGGCAGAAGTGTGTATTGTTATAAATGGATTTCAGGTGGATATTCTGCAACAGATATTGCAAGTTTGGATAAATACATTGCGAATTATCATTCATCATTTTCAAAAGTCCGGAGTGCATCTTCTAAATATAATTGTCATTCGTATGCATGGTATTCTACTGCATCGACTAATATTTATTGGATAGAAGATCCTTCACCAATTTATAATAATACATCATATTGGACATTATGGCATGTCCCTATGCGAAATTGGCAATCAGGTGATAGAGTTACTTTTTGGTCAGGTAGTACTCTTTTACATTCTGCAATAGTTAATAGTGCAACAAGTTGTACTTCAAAACTTGGACATTATGGTGTGTATACAACAACCATTTCAGAAATGGAGAGTTTTTATGGTTCTTCTTCAATGCAAGCGTATATTCCATAATAATTCAAGGAGAATGCTATTATGAAAAGAAAAATTGGTATTGCTATTATGTTTGGATTAATTTGTATTAATATTTTAAGTGGTTGTGGACCATCGTCAAATGAAAAACAAACGAATTTTGAAGAATTAGAGGTAGATTATGTTATTAACGATGATGGAACATATACTTACAAAGACCTAAATTATAGTTATAAAATAGAGGTTTCGGGTATTGAAGGTGAAAAGCAGGTTACGTATGTTGTTTTAACAAATGATAAATCAATTAGTTTTGATGATGTAACCTATAGCTTGAAAAAATCGGAAATTAGCATTGATGAACCTCAATTTATAATACTCGGTTGGTATTAAGATATCGAGTATAGACATAATGAATATTGTTAATGGGTGTGTTTTCTGGAGATGTTTTGACAGATTGCACACCCGTTTTAGTAATATATTGTTGTTTCTTACCATTTTGGACGTTTTCTGCAAAATATCGTCGTATTCTGCAATGGTCTTGGAAATTTGCTCTACAAAGAGTAATATATATCTGCGTGTAAAAATGGGGATAGCAATCTCCTTTCCTTACTCATATTCCAAATCTCGTAAAACATAGGTGATTTAATATTAAGATTCGCTTAGGTGTTGCCGAAATATTTTTTGCAATCTAAGCAAAAAACAAGGAGATAATATAGCCTATGTATAGTAAAATGCTAAATTTTTGAGGGGGGGGGTAAACATATGTTCAGAATAGCGATATGTGACGACGAGAAACCATTTAGAGATAGTGTAAACAAGTATGTTGAAAAATATTTATGTGAAAAAGAAATTTCTTACGAAATAGATACATTTGCTTCCGGCAAGGAGTTTCTTGAATTAGGAATAGAACTTGTACAATACGACATAATTTTCCTTGATATAAATATGGACGAAATAGATGGAATTGTCACAGCACAGAAAATTAGAGAATATAGTTCGGAAGTGTATATTGTGTTTGTGACTGCTTATATAAATTACTCGTTGGAAGGGTATAAAGTTGATGCTGCAAGATATTTATTAAAAAATAATACGAATTTTGATGATTCTATATATGAATGTATGGATACGATTCTCCATAAGATGAACTATGTTGTTCTGAAAAAAAAATTTAAGTTCAATGAATGTGAAAAAGATGTTCCAGTAGAAAGAATACTATACATAGAGAGCAAATTACATAAACTTGAATTTCATATTATGGAGAATAAGTTAAATATTTACACCTTATATGGCACTTTAAATGAATTGGAAAAGGAAATGATTGATTTTTCATTTTTGAGGATTCACCAAAGCTTTTTAGTGAATTTAAAACATATAAAGAGTGTTGCTGGGTACAAAGTGTTATTGAGTAATAATCAGGAACTAATTATACCTAAAGCAAGGTACAAAGATGTAAAGAATGCGTTTGTTGCATACAAAGGAGAACTGTGATTTATGTTTTTATATATTTTTAGTTTGGCAATAATTGCATTTGAAGTAATTTGCTGCAAGATGTTTTTTGAAAGTTTTTGCCATTCGTCTTCGGAACAACGAAAGTGGCAAAAAACTCTGCTGATATTATTATTGATTTTAGCCTATTATGTATGTGGTCTAACTCTATCTAATTGGATAGTATTGAAACAGCTAATTGCTATATCTGTCACAGCAATTATTATGCTCTTTTATTTCAGAATAAGTATAAAAAAGTCGGCAGTTATCGCACTAATGTATCAGGGGTTATTGTTATTAGTTGACTATATGGCTTATGCTGGAAATAGTGCTATCATTTCAAAAGAAGGAGTAGTACATAACGAATATGCATTAGAGGGCAATTTAGTTGTTGTTTTTAGTAAAGTTATCTTATTTTTGTGTATTTTGCTTGTAAAGAAACAATTTGGGCACAAGTCAACAGAGATGCTGGCAGATGCAGAATGGACAAGATTTTTGTTTTTTCCAGTATTTACAATCATTACGATTGTCGCAATGCTAATGACATTTCAATACACAGAAAATGAAGCACAGGCATATGCTCTTTATTCCATTGCACTTGGAATGGTTGTGATGAATGTATTTGTGTATTATCTAATAAATGATATTGTTATTAGAGAAGCCAAATTGTATGAAAAAGAAATATTAGAATTACAGGTCAAGAATCAAATCGAAATGTATCGTTCTGTATCAGAGAATTATGAAATTCAGAAGCGTAAGTCGCATGAGTTTAAGAACCAGATATTGTGCATAGAGTCATTATTGAAAGACCACGAATATGATGAAGCAAGTAAGTATGTAAATAATATTAGTAAGACTTTTATGGGCGAGAGAAATGTAATCAATACGAATCATGTTATTGTGAATGCTATCCTTAATACGAAGTACCAGGAAGCAATCAGTAAACATATTGTCTTTGTGTTTAAAGTAAATGACTTATCGAAAATTGGAATGGATGATGAGGATCTGGTTGTTGTTTTGGCTAATTTATTAAATAATGCTATTGAAGCATGTGAAAAATGTGAAGAAAAGAAAGTAATTAAGTTTAAATTTTTGATAGAAGATGAGTTGATTATTCTTTCTGTAAAGAATACATATAATCAACCACTTGTATATGTTGATGATGAAATCAAGACAAGTAAGACAGTAATGCTGGATGAACATGGTGTTGGGATTAAAAATGTAATCAGGATCGTGGAAAAATATAGAGGAGAATATGTCGTTCAAAATAATGAAAAGGAATTTTATTTTTCAATAGTTATTCCTATAAAAAAATAAGTATAGTGAGTATTTTAAGGACAAAGGGTATTCGATAAGAATGCCCTTTGTTCATTTTCTGCTAAAAATGTCCGCTTTCTGCAAGGCTAATTGAATATATATCTATCTTTGATATATTTTAGAAAAGGAGGTACAAGGATATGGTTGAAAGGATAGCTAACGCAATAGTAGACCAAATGGAGAATGAAAACCTTTTGTATTCAGAGATGAAGGAACATTATATATATGCTTTAATCACTACAATAGAAAAATGGCTTACCGTTATTTCGATACTATGCATTGGAGTGATTTTTAAGCAGGTTGTTCCGATAATGTTGTTTCTAGTATTTTTTTTATCTTTGAGAAAAAGGACAGGTGGTTTTCATGCAGATTCTTTTTTGCAGTGCTATTTGGGAACAATGGTTATTAGCGTAGCAATCATTCATGTGTGTCCGGTATTAGTAAATCATATGTATGTTATATATGTATTGCTTGCTTGTTCGGTATTATTAACATCTATAATTGGAACTGTAAATCATCCAAATTTGGCAATGAATTATATAGAGTTACGAGAATCTAAAAAAGCAGCAAGATATTTACTAGGACTAGAATGTATGATATTGCTGGCGGCTATAGCATTGGATATAAGTGAACTATTTATCTGTTATATGTCCGTTGCGATCATATTGTGTGCGTTTCTTTTATGTTTAGCAAAATTATTAAAACAGGAGGTATGCTTACATGAAAAAGAGTAATTTAAAAACAAGTGTTTTGAGAGTAGTTCAGAAGGCAATTGGTTCAGAAGTTGAAAAAAACAATTCTGGAAATTCTTTTTGTATTGGTATTTTACATCAGCCTAAGAGACCCCAAAAAAACAACAAGAAAGGTGTGAATTAATTATGATTAAAAGAAAAATGTTTTAAAAAAATTTTATCAACAGCTATTGCAGTAACGATGATAGTTGCATTGTCTAGTGGAACTACAGTAATGGCAGCTGAAAGTAATGAAATTAAATATCAGAAACTTGTGGAAATATCAGATGAAGAGTTAGGTGTGGAAAATATTGATGAGATTCAACAGAATATTATGCAAAGAGAATGTTCAGAAAAAACATATGCATATAGTGGAATAAGTGTGTGTAGCGAGAGCGAAGACACTGTTTCCGATACTGATCCTAATAATGCGTATTTGGTTACTAACGATACATTAACGCGAGGTCAGGTGGGAGTGGCTAATGAAATGCGTTGGTATGCTTTCCAAATTGCTGAAAAGAGTAAAATTAGTATTTTACTACGGATGATAGAAACAATGGATGCAGATTTGTATATGTTTGCATTGAATTCTGATGTAAATTTTATCAATGTTACATAGCTACTATAAATTTGTATTTGAGAGATATATAAAAAGGGCATTGTATGATATATCCCTACGAAGTGAATATGACGGTTTACGAGTACACGATTCGATGGAGCAAGTCGAAGCTGTGTGCTCGTTTTTTTGTTGGGTAAAAAAATGTATTTATAAAAATGTTTATATCGGGTGGCTGATAAGGGAACCACCAGTGGTTTTCCATTAAAAACTATGAAAGAATGGAGAATCATAAAATGAAGGATATAAAATATGTAATTGCAGATAACGTCAGAATATATCGGAAACAAAAAAATTTGACACAATTTGAATTGGCAGAGAAAGCAGAGCTTTCGGTCGATTCTATAAAAAGAATTGAACATGGGAATAGAACAATGTCGCTGGAAAATTTTATGAGAATAGCAGATGCATTGGCGGTTCCGTTATCATATCTTTTGTATGAAAGTCTTAGTGAAATACCTATTACAGAACGTGTTTTAAATGTTTTAAATAGTAAAAATGCTAAACAACAGGAATATTTGATACATATGCTGGAAGAAATGTCATTTGGTATGGACAGGTTTTTATAGCAGATGAAAGAAAGTCGAAAAAGAAGTATAGGGATTCTGTACATTTTTTTGATAATATGTCTTTCGAGAAGGCTGGGTAATACAAAGAGCAAAATAGTTTAAAGAGAGCAGTTTTATCATATGAGTGTGATTGAGGTAAAACAGCTTTTGTGTTCGTTTTCTGCAAAAACTGTCCACTTTCTGTAAGATGTATTGATTAATAAGAAGAAAAAGGTACACTGATGTCGAAGAGATTAAATTGTAGAAAGGTTTAACTGTAAAAAGAAAGGTCTGGAAGAATATATGGAAATTTTAAAGTGTACCAATCTGAAAAAAGTGTATGGGAACGGCGAAAATTGTGTAGTAGCGTTAGATAATATTAATTTGTCCGTAGAGAGAGGAGAGTTTGTGGCCGTTGTCGGTACATCTGGCTCTGGAAAGTCCACATTGCTACATATTTTAGGAACTGTAGATCGGGCTTCGGAAGGGAGGGTAACGGTGGATGGTGTGGAGTTGCTTACACTGAATGCAACCCAAGCAGCTTTGTTTCGGCGTAGGAAGGTGGGATTAATTTATCAGTTCTATAACTTGATTCCGACCCTGACCATTCGGAAAAATATCATTATGCCTCTTTTGTTGGATAAACAGAAGGTGAACGAAGAGTATTTTAAATTTCTTGTGAAAACTTTGGGTATTGAGAATAAGCTGGAGATGCTTCCATGCCAACTTTCAGGTGGACAACAGCAACGGGCAGCTATTGCAAGAACACTTATGTACCGTCCGGCGGTGTTGCTTGCAGATGAGCCTACTGGCAATTTGGATAAAAAGAACACAAAGGAAGTAATTGAATTGTTGAAACACTTAAATCGAGAGTTGAATCAAACGATGGTTGTGATTACTCATGACGAGCAGGTTGCAAAAGCGGCATCACGCGTAATTGAGATTGAAGACGGGCATATTGTGAGGGATGAACGGAAGGGAGAGCGCACATGTGGAAGGATTATAGAAGAGATTTTATAAAAAATAACCGCATATTAAGCATGTCCATTGCGGTGGCTGCTTTTATTGCCACTTTGTTTCTTTCGCTGTTGTGCAGCTTGTTTTACAATATGTGGAATTATGACATGGAGCGAATAGAGGTAGAAGAAGGGGCATGGCACATACGAATTGTCGGAATGTTTGAAGCATCGGTGGCAGAGGCGTTGGAAAGAGCGTCGGAGGTGGAAAGCGTGAGGGTAAATGAAGTGCTTTCTGACGGATCGCAAACGACGCTAGAGCTTGTGATGGAGGATGCAGGTGCGGTATATGAGGAAGCGCCGAAGCTTGTGGAAACGTTGGGAATCGACGGAGTGACGGTCGAATATCATACGGTGTTACTTTCCAATTACTTGATTTTTGATCCGGAAGATACGACACCGCCGCTTTTGCTGTTGTTTTACATTTTTGTTCTGGTTGTTGTAAGCATTTCATTGATTTTAATTATACATAACACCTTTGCAGTAAGCATGAATGCACAGATGGCGCAGCTGGGGACGCTGTCCGGAATTGGGGCGACGCCGAAACAAATTCGCGTGCTGTTGCTCGGACAAGCGCTTTCGATTAGTCTTGTTCCGATGGCGGCGGGGGCGGTATTGGGAATCGGTTTGAGTGCGGTGTTTGTGTTCCTAATCAATCGAATGGCTTCGAATGTTGCGGGGCGCCATGAAGCTTCCTTTGTGTTTCATCCGGGAATTTTGGCTTTAACCATAGTGGTTGCGTTTATAACCATTCTTTTGTCCGCATGGCGTCCGGCACATAAGATGAGTAAGCTGACACCGCTTCAAGCAATGAAGGGAACGATTGAAGGCAAAGAAGGAAAGAGATATACCTCGTTAATTTTGGGACGTATCTTCGGAATACGGGGAGAACTGGCAGGCAGCATTTTAAAAAAACAGAAGAAATCTCTTCGAACGGCTACATTGTCGTTGACCTTTTCTTTTTTGGGATTTGCCATGATACTCTGCTTTTTTGCACTTTCCAGAATCAGTACGCAGGAAACCTATTTTGAGCGTTATAAGGATGTATGGGATGTAATGATTACCGTAAAGGATACTGACATGGAGAGCCTTACCATATCTTCGATGCCGGAAGGTGTGAGTGATGCGGTGGTGTATCAGAAGGCGGAAACATCGGTTTTGTTGGAGACCAATGGGCTAAGTGAGGAGCTTTTGACCGTATGCGAATTGAAAACGGTATCGGGGTTGGAATCGCCGGTGGGAAAGGATTCCATTCAAGGAACGGCATCGGTCATTGTAATGGATGACGAGAGCTTTGCGCAGTATTGCAAGGATTCTGTTCCGGAGGCAAAAGGTAGCGGAGTGGTGATTTGGAACCGTGTATGGAATAGTGTAGACAGCAATTTTAGACAGAAGGAATATATTCCGTTCTTGAATGAAGAGAAGAAAACGGTTGTACTGCAAGGAGATAAGATTGGTGAAATCACGTTTGATGTGGCGGGATTTGCTGACAAGCTACCTGTGCTGCGAGAAGAGTATAAAAATGGTTCCTTGGTACTGTTTGTACCGTTTTCTCTTTTGGCAGAGCAGAAGGCAGAAGCACTTTGTGAGCAAGATACGTATATCAGAGTATTGGTGGAAAACAGAACTAGTCCGGAAGAACTGAACTGTATCGAGGAGGAGATGGTAAGCGAATTAGGTGATGCGTTTGCCATAGAGAGTGAAAATCGGATTGAAGAAGAAGACAGCAACCGGAAGATGATGTCTGGAATTCAATATGTAGTGGGGGCATTGTGTGTCCTGTTGGCAGTAATCGGAATTGCGAATGTGTTTTCTTATACATTGTGCTTTGCCAACGAACGAAAAAAGGAGTTTGCCCGCTATTTTTCCACGGGAATGACCACAAAGGATATGGTGGGAATGCTTGCGGTGGAAGCATTTGTAATTGCGGTACGTCCGCTGTTGATTACCGTTCCGCTTACCGTACTATTTGTAGTATTTGCGGCAAAGGCAAGCTATATCAGTATCGGTCGTATAGTTGGTGAATTGCCGTTTGTGGCGGTGGGTATATTTGCATTGTTTATTCTTGCAAGTGTAGCATTGGCGTATTATATCGGAGTGAAACGATTGTTCCGAAACAATCTGGTAGAGGTATTGCGGGATGATAGACTGAATTAGCAAAGCGGATAAATTGGTATCAGTTCTCACGACAATTTGGTGAGGTGATATAAATACTATAAAAAGAAGGAGGGTAAGGTACATGGATAATGAGAAGTTGATTAGTAACGCTGAAGAGGTACAGGCGCAGGCTGATTTTGAAAATGTAGAATTGACAGACTGTGATGTCCCGATCAATTGTCCTTTTGGATGGGATCCGTCAGAGGATCTGTTCCCGAATCATCACTAATGCGTTAATGCTTTTTGATGAAAGAGAATGACAAATAAAGCTGTATGGTATGTAAAGATAATGATATCATACAGCTTTATAAGAAGATTGAAATAAAGGTGATTGGCAGGATGATAAACGATGGATTCGTACTATTGGAAATCAATGGGAAATATGTGTTGATTGATAATGTGATGCACAGTATTTTTACGGTTAGTAAAAATTTTTTTGATATATTTCAGGCATTGGAAAGTAATATGCCAATGGAAAACGTGAAAGGTGTTTTCGGAAAAGAAGCTGTTCAAAAGGTATTGGACTTTTGGGATAAATTGAAGTCTGACAGAGAACGGTATGCAAAGAAGCATGAAGTGGATTCTCAAAAGTTTTTGTCGTCTTCTCCTTACATAGTTGAGGGCGTATTCATGTTGGCACAGCATTGTAATATGAAGTGCAAATATTGTTATGGTGGAGAGGGACAGTTTGGTGCGAGTGGTTTTATGACCCGAGAAATGGCAAAACGTTTTTTGCTTCTTTTCTTAGGGCTATCTGATAGTGATACAATGCAAAGAATTAAATTTTTGGGAGGAGAACCTCTCTTGAATTTTGAAGTAATGAAATATGTTGTAGAACAATGGGAAGAACTGCGAAAGGACTATCCAAAAAAGAAAATTCGGTTTGCATTTACAACAAACGGAACGATGTTCACCCCTGAGATTATTGCATTTATTAAGGAGAAGAAGATAGGAGTTACGATAAGTCTTGATGGACCCGCTGAGGTACAAAATGATAATCGGAAATTTTGTAATGAAAAAGATACATATGATTTTGTAATGGCAGGTATAGATATGCTGGAACAGGCACAGGTAGAGTATTCGGTGAGATCTACACTAACTAGTGATACGGATTTGGAGATATTGTACTCTTATTTTGAAAAACGTAATTTTGCACGAGCTCATATTATCCCTGTAGATTATCCGTTAAAGAAGAAAGAAGAATTATATCAATGGAATATTGAACAATACAGAGTATTTGAGAATAAACAAAAAGAAATATTGTATTCGGGGTATCTAGATATCGTGAAAGGGAATACAACATCGTTTCAGGCAAAACAGATGCAATATGTATATGATGATATGGATAGAAGGACACCGGGATATCCCTTTAAATGTTCTGCAGGTTGGTGGAGTGTAGTATTTAGTAGTGATGGATATATTTACCCGTGTCATCGACTTGTCGGAAAAGAAAATTATCGAATTGGTGATATTGTAAATGGGTTGGATACATGTAAGATTCGGCAAATTTTTCAATGGGTTTTGGAGAAAAGTAAGCGATGTGAGTCGTGTGAAGCCTTTATTTTTTGCAAAAGAAGGTGTATTGCACAAATGGAATTCGTACATGAGGAACCGGAAGTGGTGTCGAAAGAACTGTGTGAAGTGTATCAAGATGCATATAGAATAAAACTTGATTTGTTCTTGGAATTAAAAAAGCAGAAGAAGGTGGGAGAATTGCAGCATGGTGAATCTGAATGAAATTAATGTAGTGAAACATGAGCACCAACATATTTTGGTAGACACGAATACGACGCGCGCTATTTTTGTCAGCGGTAGAGTATATGACATTGTAACGAAGCTCAAGCAGGGACGAGAATATAATCTTGTAGAAGATGAGTACGGAAGAGAAACGGTTGATATGGTGCTAAATCATATTCAGAGTTTGATTGAAAAAAATATAATTAAGCCATCGGATGGAACTTTTTATGAAAAGGGAATGAAAGAAATAAAAAAATATGAAGAAGAGCCCATTGATGTTCTAGAAGGAATGCTGATGGTTTCCCAAGACTGCAATTTGGCGTGTAAGTATTGTTATGGTGGGGAGTCAGGGACATTTAATCATAAAGGTTTGATGGAGATTGAAACAGCAGAAAGATGCTTTCGTTATTTACTTTCGGTAGGAAAAGACAGAGAATTTCAAAAGGTGGTTTTTATCGGTGGTGAGCCTTTGTTGAATATGAAGGTAATAAAACATATTGTTTTGCTTTGGGAGAAAATAAAGGCTTCCTATGGCGATAAAAAAGTGTTTTTTACACTTACGACAAATGGATTGCTTTTGACGCAGGAGATTGTAGAATTCTTTAAAAAGTATGGAGTCGGTGTTGCGGTGAGCTTGGACGGGCCGAAACAAGTACATGACCAAAATCGCGTATTGGCAGGGGGCGGATCTACTTTTGATAAGGTTATGCAAGGAATTGAATTACTGCGCAAATATGACTTGCCGATTTCGATTCGTACAACAGCCACAAAGGATGTTAGTTTTTCTGTGTTGCATGATTTTTTTGAACAGCAGGAATTTGATATTCATACTATCAGTATTGTAGATTATCCTATGGTAAGACCGGAAAGATGCTATCAATTTGGCATAAAAGATTACAGAAGATTTTTATTACAACAAAGGGAGATAATGAAAAAAGGGTATAAGGATATTGTGGAAAATAATAAAAATTCATTTGATGCGAAGCAGTTTAGTGTTTCGTTTCACAAGTCACAAAGAGAGCAAGGATTTTTTCTTTGTGGTGCAGGAAATTGGATCGTATCCTTTGGAATAGACGGATATATATATCCTTGTAATCGTTTGGTTGGTCATGAGAAGTTTCGAATTGGAGATTTAGAAAATGGAATTGATAAAGAAAAGGTGAAAAAAATCTTTTCGGATTTTTTGGAAGCAAGTAAAAATTGTAACACTTGTTGGGCTGCGGCTAGATGTAAGGGAAGATGTTTTTATGAAAGAATAAATGAACAGGACGAAATGAAAGAAGTACCACAGGAATTGTGTGAGATATACCGAGAAACATTGGCCGAATCTTTGATTTTCTCGCATAAGGTGCAAAAAGAGATGAAGGAGAATCAGATGAAGATGAAGGAGGCTATCGTACGATATGATGCAAGTAATATGATGAAGGAGTATTTGGGATGAGCAATGCGGGTAAGATGAATGTTAACAAAACGGTAGTATTAGAGTTAAATTATCAATGTAATCTGCATTGTATTCATTGTTATATACCAGATACAGAAAAACATCCGATGAGGTTCATGGAATACGCAGACGCAAAGGAGGTTTTAGACCAACTGAAGAAATATGGCTTTCGCCGAATCTTGATTACCGGAGGAGAACCGTTATTTAATCCGGATTTTGAAAAGATATATTCGTATGCATGGGATTTGGGCTTCATTATAACATTGTTTACAAATGCAACTTTGATGAATAAAGAGAAAACGGAGTTGCTGGTTAAAAAGAGGCCGGCGATGATAAGAATTTCTTTGTTTGGTGCAGATAGAAACTCTTATGAGACAATTACTGGACAGAATCGATATACCGAAGTATGCGAGAAGATTCTATACTTAAAAGCACAAGGAGTGAATGTGACGGTAAAAATACCGTTATTGAGACAAAATGATGTTGTAAAGATGAAAGAGATACAAGCAGAGTTTAGTGCAAAGGGGATTTCGACAAAGATAGAAGTAAGGATATTACCTAGATTCAATGGAGATACGGAAGCGGTAAATTACAGATATACGCCACAGGAGATTATTGATCTTCGGATCGATAATGAAGGACGAGGAAGCGAGTATTACAGACAAATAAAGAAGTTGCCGCAGAAAAAAGCAAGAGATATTTCGTATTGTATTCATGTTTGTCAACCATTCGTAATTAATCCGGAGATGAATCTGCAATTATGTTTTTTTATACGCGAAATTAGTGTGAATTTGAAAGAGAATTCTTTCGAGAAAGCCTGTCATCTTTTGGTTGAGAAAGTTTCGGAGGAATACAAGGAAGAAACTTTTTGCGAGTGTTTGCAGTGTGATAAACAATATCTATGTCCGTATTGTCCTGGGTGGGCAAAAACAGAAGTGGGAAAGGTAAATGAAAAGATTCCGTTCTTGTGTGAATTGGTAAAGCTTTATGAAGAGAAATACGATTGCCTGTCAGAAAGCATATGAGGGGTAGGACAGCGATGAACAGAGAATTGGAGTACGGTGTTGTCGGTATACTTGATGTTGCACGCCTTGAATTACAAAGAAGGAATTTAGTCACATTTGATAGAAATCCGATATGGAGGTGGTTGTGGAATCAATTGAAAAGGATTGATGTCGAAGTTCGATTTGTGGATTGGCAAGGGGAAAACAAGGAACATATGGAGGATGAGTTTGATACTCTTATTGTTTATATAGATCATTATATTCCTAAGTGGCTAAAAAAAGACTTGGAGTATATATTTGCTGGGAGAAAAAAAGTGGAGGTTTATTTTTGCGGATACTTGCCTACGATAAAAGAGAGTGAATTGCAGAGGGAATTTTCAGGCGGAATCAATATTTGGCGAGGAACGCTTGAAAGAACACTAGGAGATTTCTGTAGAAAAGTATATGCTTCCAAAGGAGAAGTGTATGAAGAGTGCTACGAGTACCCAGGGGAAGGGGTTATATGCGAAACAGATAGAGAAGAATGCAGAAATATGTTTTTTTCAGGCAAGGTTGGAATTGTTCAATCCTCCGTTGGTTGTCCAAGAAGATGTTTGTTTTGTAGATATAGTGAATATTATCATACATGGGGAAAAGAGAGTTATGTGCAATATCCGATGCAGGTAATCGTTGCACAGATGAAAGAAATGGTTTGTAGGTTTGATATTCATTTCTTTCGATTTTTAGATAGCAATTTTTTGGGTGTGGGACGGCAGATTGAACAGAGGATGGAGGAATTTGTCCAGCAAGTCAATCTACAGGACTTGAAGGCGATTTTTGCGATTCATTGCAGAAGTGATGCGGTAAGTCGAGCAATAATATCCAAGTTGAAAACAGTTGGTTTGAGGTATGTGACAATCGGAATAGAAAGTATGTCGGAGAGCCAATTAAAACGATTGGGAAAACAAGAGATAACGGAGACACATCGGAATGCGGTTAAAATTTTGGGGGAGGAAGGAATACATACGCAGGCCTATATAATTCTCGCTGATCCACTAGTAACAAGAGAGGAGCTGATTGAAAGCTTAGAAGGAATCTGCGAATTATGCAAGTCAGTACAGATTGTGGTAAATGAAAAGCTGGTGCTGTATTCGGACTCTTTGTACTATAAGAAGTATGGGGCTGAGATTGATGTCAAGGGAACGGAGAGCGGAACATTAGAAAATGTATTACAGTATGATTTTGTTGACGGGTGGTGTAAAAAATATTTTGGATATCTGGAGGAAATCAGTATATCGTTAAAGGAAATAATAATGGCGGAGGCGCAACGAAGAAAGGTTGGGGAAGCCTATCTGAGGAGAGCAACACTTCATCGTATGAAGGCTCTTTTAGAGCTTGTAAAAACGGATATCCCAGATGAAAGAAGAGTAAGTAGCATCCGACAGAAAGCAGTAAGAAAAATACGAGATGAGAGGTAATGAGATGAAGACGAAATGCTTAATAGTGGCAGCAACAAAGTATTTTTATCAAGACACAAAGCCAGAGCGTGTGAAGTATGCAATGTTATCTTTAATGAGTCATATTATTGATGTGGCAGATGTCGAGGTAATAGATTTTGAGATGATGTTCGGATTTCCACGCAGCTATGAAAAGATTGAAGAATTTAAGTCATTTGCAAAGTCGGTATTAAAGGAGAAGCAGCCTGATATAGTTGCAATCAGCTGTTACACTTCTTTTGATTATTTGGCGACAATTGATGTATTAAGAATTTGCAGGGAATTATATCCGCATGCGACACTTGTGGTTGGAGGATATCATCCGACGGCATTGCCAGATGATTTTATGAGTGATGAGAATCTTGTAGACCACATAATCAGAGGAGAAGGAGAAGAGGCGCTTCGTGAAATTGTACTGAGCGGCGGAAGGAATCTTCCGAAGGTGATTGTGGGAAAAACCTTGGAGCTTTGTAATGAAAAACCGTTGCGCTATGACTTATATCCGTATCAGACGGATGAGTTGTATATTAGTTTGAGCAGAGGATGTTTTCATAAGTGTGCGTTTTGTGTTCAAAGTGATGATTACAAAAATCCGTACCGTAAGATGGAAGTTGAACTGATAAGAGAGAAAATTGACAGAGCAGTAAAGCATTTTCCGATAAAGAGGATTTTATTTTCCGATCCCATTTTTGGTATTGATCAGGCAAAGACAGAAAGCTTGGTAAGCTTTTTATCGGAAAACTATCCGATGTATTCTTACTGGGCAGAAACCAGGATTGATAGGCTGACTGAGGAGATGGTTGCATGTTTATCAAAACTAAATATGGATTTACATTTTGGAGTAGAGTCCTTGGCAGAGGATACTTTGATAAATTTGATGCATAAAACGAATAATGCAGAACATTATAAGGGCTGCTTTTTTAAGGCGGTGGAATTATGTCAGAAGTATAATATGCTAGGACTGTTTGGATTTATTATGAATTATCCGGGAGAACAGGCAGAGAGTAGTCGATACACATTTGAGCAGCTGAGACGAGTGACAGAACTTTATGATGAGTTGAATGTAACGTTCCATATGAATCAATATACGTTGTATGCCGGAAATAAGTTGTACGATATGCGTTATGATTTGCAGAATACGCGCGGGTTTTATTTTCCGAATGATGGATGGTGGAGAGTGTGTGAGCCGAATGCCAGATGGAGAAGTCAGAACTGTTTGGCATCGGATTCTATAAGAACGGCATATGGAGATAATTTTTACTATTGGCACAAGGATAAGAATGATTTGTTAAAACGTTACACTGGAAAATTTAACTTAAAAGCATATAGTTTTTATCAAAGAGACGAGATTAATAGTATTATAGATCAGTATGGCGAGGGGATAATGGAAGAATCGTCTCGAAAGAAGGTGTATGAAATGCTAACGTGTTATAGACAGATGTTATCAAAAGTATTAATCGCATATAATGAGATTATTGAAAAGACAAAGAGTTGTAAGTTTGTTGATGCATTTAATCGCTTGTATATTCATGAAACAATGCGTGGAAATAATAAGATTATTGAAGTGGGGATTAATGGTGAAAAATCTGAGGAGATGGATAGCTTAATTAATGAATATCAAAATATGGTTAGAGAAGAATATGAGAACAATATGAAGGTGTTATCTTTGAAAGGAACAGATAGTGTTGTGAAAATTTGCAATGAATATTATTGGATTAGTGAAGATGGAGAGATAAAGAGAAGAAAACCAACAGAGAAGGTTGAATAAAAGCATTTGAAAGAAAATTGAAAATATAAACGTAATCCCAAGTTCTATACCCATATTGGCATCAGAAACAGTCTGAAATAATATATGATTTCAGACTGTGTTTCCTTTTTTCAGTAGGTGGAATATACTCCAATAGCTCATCAATAGAATAATTAAGTGTACGACATATTCGTACAAGCACTTTCATATTTATTTGGATATGGAAATAGATCAGACCTCAGTTATATCAATCTGGAGTCTGGTCTTTTTGTTTTCTGTCTGATAATTAAAGTGGCATATGTCAGCTATAAATGGTGAAGTTTAGCACTCTGAAAATCTTCTTTTTTCAGTTATGATAATTGCAGGCTTGAAAAAGCCAAAATAATTCAATAGGACACGCATACATCTGATTTTATTTTCGCCTTTATCCGTGATGCCCTTAGCAGACGGACAGAGGTGGCAGAAACCCATTTCGTGCGATGAAGCTCCTCGGTGCAACTAACCTTACTGATTTGTTTAGCGGTTGTGGTGGTCTTGCAGTGTGCCTGTGAAGGTTCTAAGCAGAGGTTTGTGCCTACCGGATTGGCAACCGGAGATAATGAGATAGAACAGCACCGGAATTTCAGCGAAACGCATTTTCCGGGAGTGGCTCCCTGTAGATTCCGTCTGGATGGGCATGAT
>JAFSCH010000137.1 GCA_017436865.1 Lachnospiraceae bacterium | reverse complement strand
GGCTTATCAAAGCGAAGCTAAACTCTTTGGAGATATGGATATTCCGCCTTTAAAGCAAACGATAGAGGAAGTGGACGAAGAATTTGAAAAGGGTACGTTTTTAAAAGTAGTGGATGACAGCGGAGCTATTATTGGTTCTGTCAGGGCGTATGAAGAGAACGGAACCATTTATATCGGCAAAGTGATGGTACATCCTAAAATGCAAAAGCAGGGAATCGGTACGCAGCTTTTATTGGCAATGGAGAATGAATTTCCGAATCACAGGTATGAGTTGTTTACCAGTAGCAAAAGTATTAGCAACATAAGATTATATGAAAGATTGGGATATAAAATTTTTAAAGAAGAAGCAGTATCTGAGGAACTGCAATTTGTATATTTGGAAAAGTGTTAGGAAGCTTTGGATTTTCTTGATTGAAAGGATAATGAAAATGTATATATCAGATTACTGTGAAGTGAATTATGAGGAAAAGTACAATGTGGTTTTGGTGAAGTGGAAAAAGTTTTGTTGTAATCAGGATTATAGGAAACCATTAGAATATGCGTTGGATATTATTAAGCAACATGAAAATTGTGATTATGTGGCGGATACAAGAAGTGGATTTGAAAATATTACTGAAGATACTCAATGGGTGGCGGACTACTTTATGCCAATGGCAGTAGAATATGGATGTAAATGTATTTATTTTATAATTGATAAAAGTAATTCATTAAAAGAAGAATTAGAAGGTCAGGAAAATGATTCTTCTGATAAGATTGAATTTAAGTATATTTACAGTTTAGAAGAAGTTGAAATTTGAATTCTCACTTGAGGTATTTTTAGGGATTTAATAATTGTTATATCTTGTTATAGAAACCTCGGCAAACCCTTGAAAATACTAAAGTTTTCGTGGGTGTCCTCTCCGTCACATCTTGTATCGTGTTATATCGTTTTACCCTTGGTTATGAGCTCTGATAAGGGAAAAAACAAGGGAAAGAAAATCTGGTAACAACTTATAACAAATTATGAAAATGGCAGTTGGAACTGGGTGGAATGCTTATAATACATTTTCAAGGAAGGATGGATTGGATGAACATTATATATGCAGAATACAACATTTACCACAACAGCGTTGATATATGCACTTATGCCGGATATATTCTGAGGATTGACTGCTGGGAGGCAGAAAAGAATTTAAAAACAACTCCCGGTTCTGAATGTGCATTGAATGCTCTTGCCATAGACAACCCTTTGGAGTATGCACGACTTTACCTTGATGGGACTATGCAAATGTGGATTGATGCAGAGGATAGTCTCGAAATTGGGTAAATATTAAAATTTGTAAAAATCGAACGATTTTGTTGATAAAATCGTTCGATTTGTGTATAATAAAATTGAAAAGAAAGATTATCTTTTTATAACGATAAATAGTTGTTCTTTAAGAAAGGGGATGATGATATGTCTATTACCGCAACTGAATTGAAAATTAATCTTGGCAAATATCTTATGCTTGCAGAAACAGAGGATATTTATATTACTCGTAATGGAAAAGTTGTTGCAAAATTGTCGAACCCATATCAGGACAGAGTAGATGTTGCTAAGTCGTTGTTTGGTGTCCTTTCAAATGATATGACGCTGGAAGAAGCACGGGAAGAAAGGTTAAATACAATATGAGAGTTTTAGTTGATACCTGTGTTATCATCGATGCATTGCAGTCTCGTGTTCCGTTTGCAGAAGCTGCACAAAAGATTTTTATATATTCTGCAAATAAGCAATTTGAGGGTTATATTACTGCAAAGTCAGTTACAGATATCTATTATCTGACACATCGTTTAACGCATAGCGACGCAGAAACACGAAAGATTTTGAGCAAACTTTTTACTTTGTTTCATTTGCTGGATACTACTTCTTTAGACTGCCGGAAAGCAATATCTTCTGAAATTAGTGACTATGAAGATGCTATTATGGTGGAAACAGCAATTCGTTCAGAAATGGATTGCATAGTAACCAGAAATGTGAAAGACTATGCGAAATCTTCTGTTAAGGTGTGTGAACCTTCTGCATTAATAAAATTATTAGAGGAAGAAAACGAAACGGAATAAAAACAAAAAGAGAATAATTCGGTAACAGTGTGCCGAGTTATTCTCTTTTTTTGTTAAAAAATCGCAAGTTCTTGGCGAAAGTCGCTTTGAATTTGGCGATATTTGTGATGCTGTGCGAATGGATAAGGAGTAGTATTATATTTCCTGCAAATGAAGCGATATGGAGGAGTGCATGAATATTGAGAAAATACAAGATTTAGCAATTAAGTTTCGAGATGCGGCGGATAGGGCATTTGAATATGGTGCGTTTGGTCAAGGATATCCATTTAATAACTTTCCACATGAATGTTGTGATGATATGTGTGATTTGTTTGGACAACTACTTTTTGAAAAAGAAGTTCCTGTATACAAAGTTCATGCAATATACAGATATGACAACTGGGCTCATCAGTATTCACATGTTTGGTTGGCTCTTGAAGAGGGTACTATCATTGATTTAACAGGCGATCAATATAAAAACGATGCAATTATGTTAAATTACAATATACCGTGTTACATAGGTAAGGAAAATTGTTTATATAAATTACTCAATTTTCCCACCAGTAGAGTTGGCGAATACGCTTGATAATTCAAGCAAAATAATTTAACAAATTGGTGCATTGACATAAAAAAGCACCTCATATTTGGTATAATAAAGTCACCACAAAAATAAAAACCAAATAATACGAGGTGCTGACTTTATGATAAACCATATTTCTCAAAATGAAAATACCAAAGATGATTTTTCCAAAGCTATTAAGGAACTTCAGATTGGAAAACTCCTTCGCAATTCCAATATATCAAAGAAT
>JAFSCH010000136.1 GCA_017436865.1 Lachnospiraceae bacterium | reverse complement strand
GACATTAACTGTCTGTTCTTGAATTTGTTCTCTCGCTTCGAACTGTACATGCACTCGAAAGCTTTGCTTTCTCGTTCATGTGGCTTCGCCCAATCCTCACTCATGCAAACGTTTGAAAGTAAACTTTCACCGTTTTCATCTCGTTCGGCAGTTCTCTGCTTTCAGAAATTTTCAGGAATGCTTGTTTTGTCATCTATTGTTTAATTATCAATGTTCTTTGCTTTCTTGCGACAGCTAGATTAGAATACCACAGCCATTTTTCAATGTCAACACCTTTTTTAAAAAATTTTTCAAAATTTTTTCATACAATTTCTACAATTTAAAAATTCACTAAAATAGGCTTTGCAACACCTCGCAAAGCCTATTCTATATTCTAAAATTTTGTGATAAATTTCATCAAGATGTTTCCATCATATAATTTTGTGAGAATCTGGCTTGCTTCTATATTTTTCAGACACGCCTGTCCAACAGTCGTGCTATATAGTAGTGTAACCAAAATAAATAAAATCCATACAAGAATTAATCCAATTCCTGCTCCAACTGCTGCACCAGCAATTTTATTCACTCCGCCAATGACCGGAATCTTTCCTATAATACCAACTACACCTAGCGCAACTCGTGCAATAATCGTTACCAATAACCATGCTACGAGGAATGCAATAATGTCTGCAAGCAACTTGGTGACAAATGCGCCTATGTAATCAATAAAATTCGTTACCCCCAGCGCTTCATACACCTCATTATTATTATTTTCTAATAACATGTCTTGAATCATCTTTGGCAGATGTGCACCTTCTATAGCAGAAATCTGCTGTTCCCTTGAGATATCAACATTCGACAGGTCCTCTACTGACATTCCTTCTGGAACCTCAAACATGCTTGTTAGTTTACTCTGAACCTTTTCTCCTATGGAGGTGGACTTCTGTATCCAACCACTTATATGAGGTGTCATCGCACCCACTAGCAAAATAGAGGCAATCGTAATCCCAAGTGACAATGCGATTTTTAAAAAACCTCTTACATATCCCACAACTATGCTAATGATAAATATACCAGCTACTACTAATAATAATGTATTCATTTTTCCCTCCTATTTTGCAAGATCAACTTCAAAAAAGCCACTTGCATTTATCACCATGTATTTATTTAGACCGCCGAGTACAAAAATCTCCATGATTTTTTGGTCTATGCTTCCTTCGTATTTCTTAACGCCGTTTTTCATATAAATTGCACAGGCCTGTCCATCGTATAAGATAACCTGTTCACCAGTAATCTTCAAACTTTCGTATTCTTTATCTATATTTACTGATGACAGAAGTTTGCCCTTAATATTATAGGTATTCAATTTGTAATCTGTCGTTCCATCTTTTCTCAGCAAAACTGCAACATATTCTTCGTTATATGCAACACTTTGAATTTCTGTCTTCAGTTCCACTCTCGTGGTCTCTTTTAGTTCCTTTAGTCCCTTATAAAAAATCAGGGAGTTATCTGCCACAAGGAGAGAAACATCATGTCGCATAAATGCGGTAACAGGAATCACTGTGTTTTCAAAATCCTTCTGATAAACCTGATAATCCTTCGTTTTATTTCCATTGCCAAAATAATAATACGACACCTTACTTGTTACTTCCGTTCCTTCTGTATATATATAAGAAACAATAAGCGTATTTCCGTCTTCTGAAAGAGAAACATCTACAGGATAACCCATTTTTTTGGGAATCACTTTGTGTTCAACTAATTTATTGCCCACAGCATCATAACATATTACAAGTGGCATCTTCTCATCTTTCAAAATAGCACTGACGATTCCTTGAGATGAAACTGCAAATTTTTCAATCGTCTTAGTAGTCTTGATTTCACCTTTTAGGCCATTTTTTTGGAAAACCAAAATACTTGTTCCACCTTTATCTCCAATTGCGACGCTCTCCCCACACATCTCCACTATCGGATTACTCATCTGACAAGGTTGATTCCATATCTCATCTCCCTTTTCAGTAAGAAGCACAACACCATCTCTACTATATCTTAATACTCCATCCAAACACTGTATATAGTTCGAATTGTCGGTGTTTTTATTTTCATATACACTGGTCAGTTCCACATAATTATACGTCTGATATTTTATCAGAAAATAAATTCCTACTATTGCCGCAATGACAACAAGAAAAGCCAGAAGTATAATCTTTTTCTTTTTATCTTTCATGCCATGCATTTCCTTTGCCCTTTATATGAGCATAAGTATAACACATTTTTCTCTAAGGTAACAGTAATTTTTGTCCGATAAATATTAAGTTTCCATCCTCAAGTCCATTTATTTCGCAAATTGCCTTTACATGCGTCACATCCCCATACTCTTCTCTGCTGATCGTTTCCAGTGTATCACCTTTTTTTACAACATAAGTCTTTGGTTGCTGAATAATCGGTGGTTCCGTTTCTTCGACCTGTCCATCTTCCGGTTGTGTTGTCTCTGTACTGTCCGGGTTTGTGGCGTCTGCGTCTCCCGGAATTGTAGTTTCCGTGTTGTCTGGATTTGCAGTCTCCGAGTTATCCGGCTGTGTTATCGTTTCCTGTCCCTCGTCCGGTTTATCAGATATTACATTGTCACCGAATACCTCTATCGTTTCGTCTTCCTTTTCCTTTGGCTTTTCCCCTGACAATGCGTTGATGGTGTCTTGGACCCCTTGCATCTTATCATAGTTATTGAGCATGGTCACACCTATCACTACAATTACCAACACAAGAAACGTGCTCATGCCATATACTAGACGAGAATGGCCTTTCTGTTCTGCCTTCTCATTCTTCTCTCGAATTAAGTTTCTAAAATTCTTAGTAACTCTGTCTTCAATAATTTCGCTGGGAGTAAAGCCAACTTTCTTGCGTGTCGCAATCATATAATTTTGCATTTCCACATTTTTTTCATAGTAAACATAATGGCCACTACACTCTATCATATCGCGATATTTATATATGTAAAATTTTTCTTCTTTATCTCGTGTGTTTTTGGTCACAAAGATGCTCTTCTCTCGCGAAAAATATCTCTGATGTATCTTCGTAATATTGTTGTTTATCTCCAACGGTTGTTCACCACCGGCAATAAACCACCCCAAAAGCTCAGCATCGCCAAAATATTCTTTGCACTTCTCGCATGCATCCTTCCACACATGTTCCCCAATTGCAAAATCCTTACCCTTCACTCCAAGTTCCTTCATTCGAATTGCCCCATATACATATATGTAATCCTGGTCTTCTTCTTGTACTGTCTCCCCTACGAGAAACGCCCCTATCATTTCCCTTTCTGCCTTTTCACATAATTGGTTAAAAAAAGTATCCACATAGTCCTCTACATAGATTTTAGAACTATCACTTACATTTCCAATCTGTCTAACATTTTTTGGAAGTTGTCTTTTCATTTCACTCACCTCATCTGCATATTTTTGTACCATATTAGCATGTCACAAATGCTGATTTTATCATTTACTGTCAGTGAAAATAAAAATTGTTCGACAAAAAAAGAGAGTAGATTCTGTTCCTCTACTCTCCTTTTGCTTTTTCGCAAATTTTATACGAATTCTTTTACTTTTTTGTAAATACTTTCTGCATCCAAACCGTATTTTTTAATCAATGCTACTGCAGGTCCTGATTCACCAAATGTATCATTTACACCAATCTTCAACATCTTCGTAGGAGCCTTTTCTGCAAGTACATCTGCAACTGCACTTCCAAGTCCTCCGATTACTGAGTGTTCTTCTACGGTAACCACCTTGCCTGTCTCTTTTGCTGCTGCAATCACAAGTTCCTCATCAAGCGGTTTGATTGTATGTATATTGATTACTTTTGC
The DNA here is from genome assembly GCA_017436865.1 of Lachnospiraceae bacterium. Lineage (GTDB taxonomy): Bacteria > Bacillota > Clostridia > Lachnospirales > Lachnospiraceae > COE1. The sequence continues at coordinate 124 of JAFSCH010000136.1, read as the reverse complement.
TTCAATTCCGTCTGCTGCCAACATATCTGCCGCTGCAAGAGTTTCTGCAACTTCAAGACCTGTTGCGATGATTGTCACGTCCTTACCTTCGCGAAGAACAATACCTTTTCCAATCTCAAACTTG
>JAFSCH010000058.1 GCA_017436865.1 Lachnospiraceae bacterium | reverse complement strand
TTTATACGTCTGCTCTATGGTCTGCTGGACAAGGGCCAACTCTACTCTCTGGAAAAGAGTAGGTAATCCATATCTCATTTTCAAGATACTTCTTGACTATTTACCAAATTGCTTTGCGTTAAGTTATTTATAACTGTATAGTATATAAGTTAAGTATATCAAAAGTGTACAACAATATTAACAGAAAAGCAATATTGTAGCGCAAATAATAATTTATAAAATTCAAATAATATATAACAATAAGGAATTTACATGCAAAGAAAAATTATTATTACAAGACTTTGGCGCGTTAATACATCTTAATGAAAAACTCTTTTGATAAATTCATATGCGGATAAAGCACGGTCATTGATACCGACAGATTTCTGCGCAAGAACTCTTAATTCTCTAGCGTTATTCTTAACGAATTGGCCGTGGGAAGCATGTTCGAGGAAATGAGCAAGATGGGGCATGTGCATAGAAGCCATCATAGTCATTTGTAATTCTGAACGGCTCGATGAGTATATCGCCCTCCGAAGAAATCGCAGTGGCGAAATGGTTGAGTTTGGCAACAACCAGCTAATAAACAATTCAGATAAAAGTAATGGCAATACACTCTAGTTGAGTAGTCAAAGCTACAGGAAATAATCAAAAGTCACAGTATCTGAATATGTATTACACCACGAAATAGAAAAATGAAAGGGGTATGTTGTTTTTGCTTCTGAAAACATCATACAAGATGTAAAATGGTAAAACCAATTATGAGAGATCCGCTATTCTTGGCACAGAAGTCAGAACCTGCAACAGAAGCTGACAAGCAGGTGGTTCAGGAGCTTTTGGATACATTAAAAGCAAATCAAGACAGATGTGTTGGCATGGTTGCAAATATGATAGGTGTTAGGAAGAATATCATTGTTGTAGCAGCAGGTCCTTTTATGTTTGCAATGATCAATGCAAAGCTTACAAAGAAAAAAGGTGCCTTCAAAACAGAAGAAAGCTGTCTGTCACTTGATGGTGTGAGACCTTGTATCAGATATAAGGAAATCGAAGTGGATTATCTGGATCAGGATTTCACGCCGCAGCACGGGAAGTATTCCGGTTGGACAGCACAAATTATTCAGCATGAGCTGGATCATGTGGCAGGAATTGTAATTTAGAGGTAGGAACGGGATAGTATGAGAGTATTTGTAGATGCAGATGCCTGCCCGGTAGTTCGCATTGTAGAAAAAATTGCAGAGAAGTATGGGGTACCGGTCACATTGCTCTGCGATACGAATCATGTACTTTCGTCAGATTATAGCGAAGTGATAATTGTAGGTGCAGGAGCTGATGCGGTGGATTTCAAGCTGATAAGTCTGTCTCACCAGGGTGATATTGTAGTGACGCAGGATTATGGTGTGGCAGCAATGGCTCTGGGTAAGAAGGCCTATGCAATCCATCAGTCAGGCAAATGGTATACGGATATTTGGAACTAAGAAGTGTAATGATACCAAGAAGGCAGAACGCTTTTTCAAGGAACGTGGGATTAAGTATCAGTTCATTGAAGTGTTCTACTTCTGCCCGAAGAAGGCATTGGTATTAGAGGAATGATATACTTGAAAGCAGCTTATAGAAAGCTGCTTTCGACAATAACGTGTGATATTTATTTTGCAACCTCACTTGCATACTTCGTATCTACCAAGTCTTGATATGGTACATAATCATCTAATTCGCCAGCTTCCATCAGTATATTTTGCAATAACATAAAGCTGTCTTCAGAGAAAATTAAATCGGTATTCCAAGTGTTTTGTTCATGGTATCTGGCAACAATAGTAGTAATGGTCTCTATATTCGTTTCAGGGAATTGTTCTTTGATAACATTTGCTATTTCTTCAGGAGTATGAGAATTTACATAGTCCATACCTTTTTGTAGAGCCTTCGTGAAGAGAAGTAAAGTATCGCCATTTTCAGAAAAATAGCTTTTCCTTGCACAAAAGGCTGTATAAGGAACATAGCCGGAATCAGTACCAAGAGAAGCGACAATATAGCCGGTACCTTGTTGTTCAAGCCCAGTGGCATGTGGTTCGAACTCTACAGTAAATTCGGCGTAGCCGGCATCTCCTTCTTTTGCACCTGAAAATGCAGCAGCAGTAGAACCGAAATCAATGCTGGTATCAATACTAAGGTCAGTGTCAGGATTGATGTTATTCTTTTTTAGAATGTATTCAAAGACCATTTGTGGCATACCGCCTTTTCTACCACCGAGAACGTAGGTGTCTTTTAGCATGCTCCAATCAAAATCTTCAATCGGTTCACGGCTTACTAAAAAGTTTCCAGCACGCTGAGTAAGCTGTGCAAAATTCACAGTGTAATCTTCAGCTCCCTGTAAATAAGTATAGATTGAAGCTTCGGAACCCATAAATCCGATATCAGCTTCACCACTTAATAATGCAGTCATGGTCTTATCAGCACCATAGCCCGTTACAAGCTCTAAGTCGATGCCTTCTTCTGCGAAATAGCCTTCTTCAATGGCAACATACATAGGAGCATAGAAAATGGAATGGGCAACTTCATTTAGTACCACTTTTTGCATGTCTCCATTTTTTGTTTCACCGCAACCACTAAGAAGGATAGAGAATAACATAGTAAGGGAAAGTAGGAGTGCTAAGACTTTTGTATTCTTTCTATTCATAGTACAACCTCAATTTATTCTTTATAGTAGGGTATGCCAAAAGGACAAAAGAAGTGAATGGGATACAGAAAAACGATCATCGATAATAAAAAATGATACATTTGTTCGAAAAGGATAAAAAATCTATTCTCTTTTATTGTTTTTTTTGTTATACTGATTAAACGACAATAGAAAGGTGGAGTGTCATGAGCTTATATGATTCATTAAATGAACAACAGAAGAAAGGTGTATTTACGACTCAAGGACCGGTATTGATTCTTGCGGGAGCAGGTTCTGGAAAGACCAGTGTTTTGACAAGACGTATTGCCTATTTAATTGATAATATGGGTGTAAATTCATGGAATATCATGGCAATTACCTTTACCAATAAAGCAGCAGGTGAGATGAAGGAACGAGTGGATGATATTGTTGGTTATGGAGAAAGTGTCTGGGTAGCAACCTTTCATTCGACCTGTGTTAGGATATTAAGAAGACATATAGACCGTTTGGGCTATGATACGAATTTTACGATTTATGATACCGATGATCAGAAGAGTGTCATGAAGGAAGTATGTAAAAAGCTTGAGATTGATACAAAGCAATTAAAGGAAAAGACTATTTTAGGTGCCATATCTTCAGCTAAGGATGAGCTGATTTCTCCTTTAGAATATGAAATGTCAGTTATGGGAGATTTTACAAAGCGTAGAATTGCCAATGCTTATAAAGAATATCAGACGTTATTGAAGAAGAATAATGCGTTGGATTTCGACGATATTATTGTTAAAACGGTAGAGTTGTTTAAAAGCTGTCCGGATGTGCTGGAGAACTATCAGAATAGATTCCAGTATATCATGGTAGACGAGTATCAGGATACCAATACCGCACAGTTTGAATTGATACGTTTGCTGGCTTCTAAGACACGAAATCTTTGTGTGGTAGGTGATGATGACCAGTCTATTTACAAATTTCGTGGTGCAAATATTCGAAACATTTTGGATTTTGAAAAGGTGTATCCGGATGCAACGGTGATTAAGCTGGAACAAAATTATCGTTCTACACAGAATGTATTGGATGCGGCAAATGCAGTGATTCGTAATAATATAGGCCGAAAGGACAAGTCCTTGTGGACAGAGCAGGGGGCTGGAAACAGGCTTCATTTCAGACCATTTGATACGGCATACGAAGAAGCAGAATACATAGCGAGTGATATTAAAAGAAAGAAAAGACAAGCAGAAAGTGATTATGGACAGTGTGCGGTATTATATCGTACCAATGCACAATCACGTTTGTTGGAAGAAAGTTTTATTAGAGAGAATATTCCGTATGATGTTGTTGGTGGTGTGAACTTCTATTCCAGAAAGGAAGTAAAGGATGTTTTAGCATATCTGAAAACAATTGATAACGGAAAAGATGATTTGGCAGTTAAGCGTATTATCAATGTACCTAGACGTGGAATTGGTGCGGCAAGTATTCTTCGAGTACAAGAATATGCAGATAGTATGGACATCAGTTTTTATGAGGCATTGCAACAGGTAGATCAGATACCGACATTAGGAAAAGGCAAAGCGGCAGATAAACTGAAAGATTTTGTGACAATGATTCAGATGTTCCGTACAAAGCTTCAATTTTGCTCCTTGGAAGAATTAATAACAGATGTTCTTGAAACGACACAGTATGTACAAATGTTGGAAGAGTTAGATCGAGAAGAGGCAGAAGAACGTTTGCAGAATATCGACGAACTTATTACTAAGGTAGTAAGCTTTGAGATGGCAAGAGAAGAATTAGGAGAGGAAATAACACTTTCTGCATTTTTGGAGGAAGTAGCACTTGTGGCGGATATTGATGGTGTTGACAAGGATGATAATAAAGTTCTGCTAATGACCATTCATAGTGCTAAGGGATTGGAGTTTTCGCAGGTATATCTCGCAGGTATGGAGGATGGCGTTTTTCCAAGTTATATGACTATTACCTCTGATGATCCAATGGACATTGAGGAAGAGAGGCGTTTGGCGTATGTAGGTATTACAAGAGCTAAAGATGATTTGACCATTTCTTATGCAAAAGCAAGAATGTTGCGTGGTGAAACACAGTATAATCCGGTAAGTCGTTTTGTAAAGGAGATTCCACCACATTTAATGGATAATAAACTACCATCGATTAGAAAGTGGGATCAGGATGAATATGAGACAGATTCCTATGAAAGAAGTCATTTTAAAGCAAAGCCTTTTCAGACAGGGATGCCTCAGAATAGTTTTGGAGGCAGAACACCGCAGCAGAGAGTTCAGCTAAATGATACGGTTTTTGATAAGCCAAAGAATAATTGGGAAGCAGCAGATACAAGAAGAAATAACTGGGAATCTGTATCCGTGAATACAGGATATCAAAAAACAACAAGTGTTACTCCTACAAAACAGGCAAGAGATTTGTCGGAAATTATTGGTTCAAGACCAAAGGCTGTTGTGAAAAAGAAAGAAACCCCGTCTGCAAACAAACCTTATATTGCAAAGTCATTAGATGGATTATCAAAGGGCGTACCAACGACCAGTGGAGGTCTGGGATATCAGGCAGGAGATCGTGTGCGACATATAAAATATGGCGATGGAACCGTGTTAAAGATTGAACAGGATACCAGAGATTATAAAGTAACAGTAGCCTTTGATGAAGCAGGAAATAAGATTATGTATGCTGCATTTGCAAAATTGCGAAAAATATAAACAAAGAAATAAAATTTGAAACACAAAATAGTAGTAAAGAACACGAAAAAGTGTTATGATAATAATAGTATATTTCTTGTGTCCAAGAAGTTAAGATGTAAAAACACATGAAATGATTAGAGATTAATAAAATAGTGATAGAAAGTGGGGCGTTTATTATGAAGAGATGGGAAGGTCTAGTTGAATACCTTCAGGAAAAGGGATTTGTAGAGAGGGAGAATAAGAAAGAGGAAAAGGAATCCAATATTTTATTATGGATTTTGGCAATTATTGGTGCAGTTGCAGCAGTAGCCGCAATCGCGTATGCGGTATATCGTTATATGACACCTGATTATCTCAACGATTTCGAAGACGAATTCGATGATGATTTTGAAGATGATTTCTTTGATGATGAAGAAGATGAAGAACCTGTAAAGGACGAAGATAAGTCTGTTTAACAATCAGATGCAAAAGAAATGCTTTGAGGTGCTGCAAAAAGCACCTCTTTTTCAAGTAATAGGAAATGATCACTTCGTGATATGCGATTCGCGCGGTAAAGCGAACAAGTCCCTCTAGAGAGAGGGATTTAGGGAGATGATGTGGACTTGTCCACTTTGTTTTGTGATAGGAAATTGCTGTAACGTAGTGGTAGTTAAACAAGAATTTCGACAGAAATTCTTGCCAAAGTGCGTGCGCTGGCACGCACTATTTTTAAGTAATAGGAAAATGCTGTAACGTAGTGGTAGTTAATAAAGAATTTACGAAGTAAATTCTTTGAGTGATTGCCGCTGG
>JAFSCH010000057.1 GCA_017436865.1 Lachnospiraceae bacterium | reverse complement strand
AAGATTGTGCAACTGGCAGTGAAGAAAATCCTAGAAGCTATCTATGAACCAAGATTTCTAAACTGTATGTATGGTTTCCGACCTAACAGAGGATGCCATGATGCCATAAAGGAAGTACATCGACAGATAAGTAATGAGCATATAAATCATGTAGTAGATGCAGACATAAAAGGTTTCTTTGACCACTTGAGCCACGAATGGATGATGGAGTTTCTAAAGCTTTACATCAAAGACCCAAATCTACTTTGGTTAATCAACAAATACTTAAAAGCCGGAGTAATGACGGATGGAGTATTTGAAGAAACTGAAGAGGGTTCAGCACAAGGAAATATCATTAGTCCGATACTGGCAAACATCTACATGCACAACGTACTTACGTTATGGTACAAGTTTGTCATAAAGGGTAATACTTTCGGCAATAGCTTCTTGGTAGTCTATGCGGATGATTTCATTGCAGGATTTCAGTATAAGGAAGATGCAGAGAGATACTATACGTTACTAAAGGAAAGGTTAAGGAAATTTAATCTCGAATTGGAAGAAAGCAAGAGCAGATTGATTGAGTTTGGCAGATATGCGGAAACTAACTCAAAACGGAAGTATGGCAAGAAACCAGAAACTTTTGATTTCCTCGGGTTTACATTCTATTGTGGTAAAGGCAAGAGAAGCAGAAGCTTCTGCGTGAAACTCAAAACCAATCGCAAGAAATTTCAGCAAAAGCTGAAAGCTACAAAGGAATGGTTGTATGAGAATCGCACTATGCCAGTAAAGGAAATGATTTCCAAGTTAAACTTGAAGCTAGTTGGTCATTACAAATACTATGGTGTTTCACACAACAGTGCTAAGACTGGAGCGTTTCTGCACTTTGTACAGCGTTATCTGTATAAGGTTTTAAACAGAAGGAGCCACAAAAGAAGCTATACATGGGACGGATATATTGAAATGTTGAAAGTATATCCTCTGGCTAAACCAAAGATATATGTTAAGTTGTTCTAGAAAATGAATGTTATTATGAAAAGCCGTATGCGGGAAAGCCGCACGTACGGATTTGTGAGGGGCTAGTGTCGTGAGGCACTAGTCTACTCGACTCACAGCGAGATTGAAAGCACATGATTATTTGAACTCAACGGAGGAAAAACCATTATGAAGAAGTATAGAAAGTTATCAATTTGTATAAGTGTACTAAATGCCATAGGAATTGTTTTCCTGATTTATTGTGCTACATTATATCTTTCACATGACATTTATATTGTCAATCCCGACGCAATGCTGCCTATGATGAATTGGGAGAGAGGTAGTATGATGCTTACAATGGGAGTGGTGCCAATGTGGATTGCAAATACATTGGGATTTCTGTTTGTTTTAAAAAAAGGATCATCTATCATCAAGAGACTGTTGTTTTTTATACCAAGCATTTTAGAAGTAGTTTTAGTTTTCCATTATTGGATATCTTAATTGCTTGCATAACTTTCTGTAAGCAGTGAGTTTAACTGAGAGACGAATTTGAAGTTTACGCACTGTAAAATACTTTTGACACTGCTAAAATGAACAATGTCAAAGCATTTTGATAGACCCAAATTTCTTTTTTGATTAAAGTGGGTTATGAAGGAGATGGCAAAGATGGAACTTAACAAGCAGATAAAAAAATATCGAACAGAAGCAAATTTATCTCAAGAGGAGTTGGCAGATAAAATTTACGTTTCAAGACAAACTATATCAAATTGGGAAAATGAAAAAAATTACCCTGATATTAAAAGCTTAGTGCTTTTGAGTGAAGTCTTTCAGGTATCTCTTGATAATTTAATCAAAGGAGATTTAGAAAGAATGAAAAAAGAAATTGACACACAGGAATATGCAAGGTTTCAAAAAGACAGTACTATTTTTAGTGTATTATTTATTGCATTATTGATAGTACCGGTACCACTTGTAATGTTATGGAAGTGGTTTGGAATGGCATTGTATTTATGTTTATTCGGAATCGGAATGTATTTTGCTGTCAGAATTGAAAGGTACAAGAAGAAATATGATATTCAGACTTTTAAAGAAATAGTAGCATTTACTGACGGCAAAAGTTTGGATGAAATTGAAAAAGCAAGAGAAGAAGGCAAGAGACCATATCAAAAGGCTCTCTTAGCTGCCGCTTCAGCGGTATTAGTTGTTATAATTGCACTCATAATGACTGCTGTCATGAAATTATTCTTTTAAGAATGTGTAAATTTTAGTCTTAAGGAATAAAGAGTATGAATGTGAAATGATAAAACTGCGAAATACCAATTTGCAGAAAAAACCTAGCGTTAACGTACATGTCAAACAGTTTTGATAGCCAAAACTATCTTTTTTAATTAAAGTGTGTTGTGAAGGAGTTGAATATGCAGATGAAAAAGAAAAAAATTGTAAGAAAAATTGTAATGGTGGTATTGCTGATTTGTACAGCATTTCTAGTTTGTTCCATCGTAAAGAATCCATTTGGTGAACATGATGTTATGCTTGCCCTTGCTATTACGGCAGGTTTTATTGCATTAGAAAAAGAGGATTTAAAGAAAGAACACTAACAGAGAATGCGTTTCACTTTAAAGATGAATTGTGGGGAACATGCAATATGATTATTACAAGATGAATTGTGAAAATCCAATTTATAGTCAACGCAAACTTTCAGCTTGACGGAGATATAAATTCTAAGTTATACGGATAAACATTGCAAACAGTATGTGGATTATGGGGCAAAAAGGGCAGTTGGAATTGATTTATCTGAAAAAATGGTGGAAATGGCAAAGGCACCATCAGACTATATCGTGATAGAAAATTGATAGATGAAATACTGACAGAAAATGTCGGTTGTGAATATGGAGAATATGATAAATGAAATATCCATTAGATGCGGAATTAAAGTCATTGGAAAGGCATAAAATTCCGGCTAAATTAAGATTAATCCCTATGATGAATGCAATATCAAGTCGTTTCAAATGTGAATCTGACACAAATGTCATAGTATCAGAATATGATATTGCAGGTTATGAGGGAGAGATGATAAATACGTTGGTCATTGAACCGAGAAATACAGAATCAAAGCTACCATGTCTTGTGTATTTTCATGGAGGCGGCTTTATGCTGAAATCAACAGCAATTAATCAGCAGACAGTAAAAGAATATGTAGCGAAAACGCCATGTAAAGTTGTTTATGTGGATTATCGTTTAACGCCTGACAATCCTTTTCCTATTCCGGTTGAGGATTGTTTTTCTGCCTATCAGTGGGTATTGGAACATACTGAAATGTTACAAATAGATTCAGACGCTATCATGATTGGTGGAGATAGTGCGGGAGGAAATCTGGCTATCGGTGTTACGCTTATGGCTCGCGATAGAGGTTTAACGCTACCAAGCAAAGTAATGCTGATTTATCCTGCAACAGACAGACGAATGCTGACAGAATCTATGCAAAAATATACAGATACTCCTGTGTGGGATGCGAAGCTTTCTGAAATGATGTGGGATGCCTATCTGGGCGAGCAACCTGCAGAACATATAGAATATGCATCACCAATGGAGGCAGATGATTTAAGTTCATTTCCCAAAACATACGTGGAAGTAGCAGAATTTGACAGCTTACATGATGAAGGAGTTGCATTTTATAAGCGATTAGTGGAATGCGGTACGGAGGCTGTATTGCACGAAGTTAAGGGTGCGTGTCATGGCTTTGAGAATGTCTTTGAATGCCAGATTACAAGAAAATGTATGGCAAGACGAATGGAATGGATGAGCGAAAAAGAATATAGATGATTACTATGTTTCTCCCAATATAGGATAGTTTTGATATTTTATGGATTTTTATCCTAGAAATATGTGTTTTTTATTAGGTTATTTTATGATTTTAAGAAAAAAAATAGGATAGAATTGACGTTTATAGATTGTTTGTATAATTTAATAGCTTCTATTCCTAAGATAGAGTATCTGCGCAATATCTTTTTATAAGAAACATGGTTTTCGTGTCACGGAAGATAAGAAATTTGAAGAGAATACAAAAGAATATCTGGTTCGTTTAGAGAGATAACTTATAGCAATGTTTTATGACGGATGGAGAAATGAAAATGAATTGTTTAGAAGAAAGAATCTTAAAAGATGGAGTAGTAAAAGAAGGCAATGTACTTAAAGTTGACAGCTTTTTAAATCATCAGATGGATATTGATTTATTTAATGAAATGGGAAAAGAATGGAAAAAGCGTTTTGAAGGAAAAACAATTAATAAAATTCTTACTATTGAAGCTTCAGGTATTGGAATAGCTTGTGTCGCGGCACAACACTTTGGAGTTCCGGTTGTTTTTGCGAAAAAGTCGAAAAGTATAAATATTGATGGTGATATGTATGTGGCAGAAGTTGAATCCTTTACACATAAGTGTAAGAACCAGGTAATTGTTTCAAAGAAATTTTTAAAAGAAGATGATCAGGTATTGATTATTGATGATTTTTTAGCAAACGGTTGTGCTTTACAGGGGTTAATTCAGATCATTCAATCATCTGGTGCAACAGTAGCAGGTATTGGTATTGCAATAGAAAAAGGATTTCAGAATGGTGGAAGAATAATTCGTAATTTAGGTTTTCAATTAGAATCATTAGCGATTGTAGATAGTATGGATTGGAAAACAGGAGCGATTACATTTAGAAACATGTAGGGAAAGCTCATTATTTGAGCAGAATGGAATAAGGGGGCGGAGCATAGTGAGAATAGGAGCATATCAATTTGCTGTATCAAATGGTATTGATCACAATTATGAAGTGATAAAAAAAGCTATTATAAGAGCCGCAGAAGAAGGTATAAAACTTTTGGTTTTTCCGGAATGTGCATTAACGGGATACCCGCCTCGAGATATAGAGAGTTCATCAGTTGTGGATTTTCAAAAGTTAGATAAGGTATACGACCAATTACAGGATTTGATTAATGAAAAAGAAATATATGTAATTATTGGAACAATATTAAGAGAAGATGATGAACATTATAACAGTGCAATTATTTTGAAACCAAATCAAGATAAACAGTTTTATCACAAAAGGGCTTTGTGGGGCTGGGACAGAGATAACTTTTGTGCAGGAAGTGAAAACGGGATTTTTGAAATTGATGGTTGTAAAATTGGAGTTCGGATATGCTTTGAAGTTAGATTCCCGGAGTTTTTTAGAGAACTATATAAGGATCGTACCGATTTGAATATTATTCTATTTTATGATGTTGCAGATGCGGATGATGAAGAAAGATATGATTTGATAAAAGCGCATATTAGAACAAGAGCTGTGGAAAATGTCACACATACATTAACAGTAGATACAATTAGCCCATATCAGACAGCACCTACGGCATTATATGATAAATCTGGATATCCTTTGATAGAACTGAAAAGGAATGAAGAAGGTCTATTGGTATATGACTTAGATAATTTTGAACTTGATTTTGGAGAAAAGGGAAGAGTTGAAGTTTCAGATTGGTTATTGAAATTTTTGGATGTATAAAGAACCAAATTAGACGTAGAAACAAGAATAATATGAAAGAATCAGGGGGCATAAACTATGGGAAAAAGAATACACGTTAAGAAATTAGGAGAACGTATTTATCTGATGGATGATGCAGGAGAAGCTACAGGTTATCTTGTGGTAGGAGAGGAAAAGGCTCTTGTGATTGATACGATGATTGGTTGGGAAGACGTAAATGAAGTGGTGAAAGGTATTACTACATTGCCAATCATGGTAGTAAATACACATGGACATTGCGACCACATTTATGGAAATGTATATTTTGAAGAAGCATATCTTCATCCGGATGATTTTGAGTTGGCACAGGAACATAGTAATTTTCCGGAGTTTGCAGATTTGTGTAATAAGTATGGTATGAAAATGCCACCATTTAAGCCAATTTTAGATGGAGAAGTGATTGACTTGGGTGGTGCTACACTGGATGTTATTCATCTTCCAGGACATACCAAGGGTGGCATTTGTCTGCTTTACCGTGAAGAAAGAGTATTGTTTACGGGTGATGGTATCAATTGCCATATCTGGATGCAGCTAGAGGAAAGTTTAACGATTAGTGAATTGGCCGATAACCTTGAGAAACTTATGTATGTAAAAGAAAAAGCAGACAAAATTTTACATGGCCATGCGCAAGACTATGAGGATATTTCTCTTTTGACAGAGTTATATTTAGGGGCAAAGGAACTAATAGAATGTCCTGAATGTATCGAACAAGATGAGGATTATATTTGGTTTGGTGGTGTAGATAAGAAACATATATACGGACCGAAAAAGAATGCAATTTGTTATAAAGTAGGAAAAATATAGATGGTGAGAAAGTATGACAAAAATGGTAACAGACAGACTTATTTTACGCGAGTATAAAGAAATAGATAGAGATGCTTATTTCAAATTAAAGAGTGATAGAGATACCATGTATTATTTGCAGGATATACAGTTATCTTCCCAAGCAGAAGCCGATGAGGATTTTGCAAATGTCTTAAAAGATATGAAAGAACAAGACAGAAAATTTTATTTTTTTCATGTTGAATTGAAGGAAACAAAGGAACAAGTAGGAAGTGTGGGGTATACTGTGGTCGATCATACTCCATTAGGGAAGATAGTACATGTCGGTTATTTTAGTTATCCTCAGTTTTGGAATAATGGGTATATAACAGAAGCATTAAAAAAAGTATTAGAATATGCTTTTACTCAAAATCATGTATATCGAGTTACAACGGGATGCTTGGCTGAAAATATTGGCTCTGAGAAGGTAATGAAGAAGTGTGGATTGATAAAAGAAGCAGAGCATGTTGATTGGGAGTGGCACGATGGAAAGATGAAAACACGATTGGAATATCGTATGTTAAAGCATGAATGGGAACGTATGAATTCAAATAGGTAGAAAGTTGGGAGAACAAAGGATGATGTATGATTGTGGTTTTACAAAAGAAAATAATTGGTTTCGATATCGTGCAGCAGCGATCATTATTGAAAATGATTGCGTATTATTTGCTGCAAATGAAAAAGAGGATTATTTATATTCTGTTGGTGGTGGCGTACATATGGGTGAAACAGCCGAAGACGCTGTATTACGAGAAGTTTTTGAAGAAACGGGTGTACATTATGAGATAGACCATTTGGCAGTCATACACGAAAACTTTTTTGATGAGAATAACGGAGCATTAAAGGGCTTGAACTGCCATGAAATCAGTTTCTATTTCTTAATGAAGCCAAGAGGAACACAGGAACTTCGTAGCAACAGTATGACACAAGGAGTAAAAGAAGAAATGCGCTGGATTCCTATTAAAGATCTAGACAAATACAAAGCATTTCCAAGCTTTTTGAAAGATTATCTTAGTAAAGAGCATTTCGGAATAGAACATATTGTGACGGATGAAAGAGTGTAGATATGGAGGCTACAAGTTTGAAGTTATATAATAGCTCCTAGATATTATCAAAATATTAAATCAGCTAAACGAGAAGTGATTTTAAATTGGATGGTGGAGTGTGATTGTATGAAAAATGTAGTTATCAGTGCTGATGGAGATAGAAAAATATATTCTGTTCCTGACGTTGTAGCGAATAATTTGTCCGGATATTGTATTAAGTTTTGTAATGAGTGGATAAGAAACAGTCCTCAGGCAAAGAAGTATAGAATTGGTGATGTTGTTTGTTACAACGAAGATGACTTTATTGAATACTTAAATACTTATGTATTTCCTGACGAAAAATCTGTACTTGTAAAAAATCTTGGATGGATTGATTTTGATTCAAAGCTTCCAGCACCTTACTGCAATTATCCGGAATTTAATTTTTAGAAATACTTTTTTGATAGAAATCCAAAAGCAGAAATTGACCGAGCTCTTTAGCGTGAGGGATGACAATTGAACATAGTTCAATTGTATGGAGTTAATTGAGTTAGATAAATTTGAAGCTGACGCACTGATTAGAACATGGTGGTTGTGAATTTCCCAACAAAAAACGAAAAATGCAAAGTTCGTTGGGAAGAAAACAAGGAGCATTCCCAACTAAAATAGAAAAACATAAGATTAGTTGGGGGAAAAGCAAGAAGTATTCCCAACTAAAATAGAAAAACACAAGATTAGTTGGGGGAAAAGCAAGAAGTATTCCCAACTAAAATAGAAAAACACAAGGTTAGTTGGGGGGAAAACAAGATGAGTCCCCAACTAAAACAAGGAAACTGCAAGAATAGTTGGGGTGAAAGCAAGATAAGTCCCCAACTAAAATAAGGGAAATACAAGATTGGTTGGGTTGAGAACAAGATGAACCACCAACCAAAATAGAGAAACGGCAGAATTAATTGGGATGAGAGCCATGTCGACAGGTTCGCAGGCAAGCTTGCTCGCGCAAATCTCAATTTTCTGCTTTCTAAAAGTGAAAATAGGGAAAATAAAGTTATTATAAGGAGCTTACTATGCGAAAAATAATATCAACGATATCAGGCGTATTTGCTACAATTGGCGCTATATTAATTGTACTATCAAACTTTTTCACAGAGGAAGGATATATATTATTTTGGATTGGAATTGTAGTGATGGTTTTTAGCGGAATTGCTTATTTAGCCACTGGTAAAAAAGTCAAGGAATGGTTTTGGGCGATAATGAATTTCTTTTAAGAGCAACTATCAGAATGGAGAAAACATGAAAATAGTAATTATACATGGTCAAAGTCATAAAGGTTCAACTTATTATATTGCTCATATGTTAGCAGAAAAAATAAGTGGAGATATAAAAGAATTTTTTCTTCCAAGAGATTTTGGTGAATTTTGTGTAGGGTGTACAAAATGTTTTACTGAATCAGAGAAAAAATGTCCTCATTATGAAAAACTAAAACCACTTACTGATTCAATGGATGAAGCAAATGTTATTATCTTAGCCAGTCCAGTTTATGTATATCATGCGACAGGGGCAATGAAGGCCTTTTTAGACCATTATGGATATAGATGGATGGTACACAGCCCAGAAGAATCTATGTTTAAAAAACAAGGAGTATGTATATCTACGGCTGCAGGCGCAGGTATGAAATGGACTAACAAAGATATGATGGATAGTCTGTTTTTCTGGGGAGTAGCGAAAAGATATAAGTATGGTGTTGGTGTGGCAGCAGTCGATTGGAACGGTGTAAGTGAAAAGAAAAAGAAAGTAATTGATAAAGCAACATCAAATATTGCAAAGAAAATTATAAATAATTCAGGAAATGTTAAACCAGGTATAAAAACTAAGGGAATGTTTTGGGTTATGCACTTAATGCAGAAGAATGGTTTTAATCCTCGCGATGTTGAATATTGGAAGAAAAAGGGATGGACAGGAAAAAAAAGACCTTGGAAATAAAATTGCAATTGACTTCAACAACATGAACTTTTATTTTGTTGGAGCAACAAAGTTCAGGATTTTGGTAAGTCTAAAAGCATATGAGTATTTGGAATTGAAGGTGATGTAATGTACTTTGTTTATTAGCAAGGACGATAAGCTGGCGGATAATTTTAGAAGAGTTTTTCCAATGAGCGTAGATTTAGCGATGTATAATAGAGGTGTTTTAGATGAAGCGATATACTAATATATGCCAAAGCATGAATATGTACAAGGTGATTCTTGGGATGCAGATGAATTCCCGAAAGTAATGACAAAAGAAAGTATTTTTGTTTATATATGAGAATGCATATTTGTATGCTTATGTTATTGGTCCTGTAGAATGGAAACTAAGTTTTCTAAAAACACAGAAAAAGTGAAAATAGGAGCTTCCTGTATACTTTAAATAGGTCAAGAAATTGACATAAAAAAATACCTCAAGTAAATTTAGATTATTACTGACCTGACCCGTTGGTAAAATCTAAAGAATACAAGAGGTATCTACAATGAATGTTAAAGTAAG
>JAFSCH010000056.1 GCA_017436865.1 Lachnospiraceae bacterium | reverse complement strand
TGATAAATACTATTTTCATATTCAATAGTAATACCATTTCTGAAATCGCCTGCTGATATCATAAACTATTCCTCCTAATATTCACTTTTCACGTTTACAATCCGTAAACCATTTTATAACAAAACTACTCACATTTCAACTATTTTCTTTTATTTCCCATAATAAAGTCAATAGCCATTAAGTATCCCTCTAAGCCCCTTCCATAAATCTGATGATCACACGCAGCCTTTGTAACCGATATCTTGCGGAATTCTTCACGTTTTGTAATATCTGAAATATGTATCTCTACCTTTGGAACCGTAATACTTGCCAGCGCATCATGAATCGCATACGAATAATGTGTAAATGCACCCGGATTAATTACAATTCCCTCTGTACCATCAAAATACGCTTCTTGAATTCGATCAATAATAGCTCCCTCATGATTAGACTGAAAAGTCTCAATCTGACACCCTGTTTCGGTTGCCTTATTTTGAATCATATCCAGTAAATACTGATAATCCTGAGTTCCATAAATGCTCTTTTCTCTAATACCAAGGAAATTAAGATTTGGCCCATTAATCACAAGTATCTTCATCGTATTCCCTTTTCCCTTCCCTTTATTTTAATCTGTTCTGCAATTTCAGACTGTCTGTATTCATCCACTTCAATAATATAATGCGCCGCTTCTCTATAAGCAGGATCTCTTTGTTCCTGCATAGAGCGAATGCGACTTAGCGGATCTTCACATTGAAGTAAAGGACGCTTTGTATCTCCCTTCACTCTCTCATATATGGTTTCCGGCTTTGCCTTGAGATAAAAAACCATGCCAAGTTCTTTTAACAATTCCCTATTCTCTTTCCTTACAGGCATTCCACCACCTGTAGAAATAACAAACCCTGTTTTTTTCTGATTCAACATTTCTCGCAATACCAATGTCTCCATATCACGAAAGGCTTCCTCGCCATCAGCAGCAAAAATATCACTGATTTTTCTTCCCTGCTGCTGTTCTATCCATTCATCAGTATCTAAAAATATCATATTGCTGATTCTTGCAAGATTTTTTCCAACAGTTGTCTTTCCACTGCCCATATATCCTACTAACACATAATTCTTCATCTGTCTATCCCTTGCTATCGTTTTGTAACTGCCTGCTGCAATAATTCATATGCCTTGTAAGCGCTTTTATCTGGTACTCTACACTCATTCCATAACTCAAAAGCATCCACCGCCTGATATAAAAGCATCTTCAATCCATTGTATGCCTGTCCACCCTGTTCTTTTACCAACTTCATGAACTTGGTCTCCCATGGTGTATAAATTAAGTCATATCCTACCTTAACCTTCTTATAGAACGCTTTGTCTTCCAACACCACTTCATCCACCTTTGGAAAAAGGCCAACACTAGTCGCTTGTATTACGAGATACTTCTTATCCGGAAGTTTGTCATACTCATTCATACGCCATGCTTCAATGCATTGCGTTCCCACTTTTTTATTTACTTCCTCCGCAATATGTTCTGCCTTTTCTATAGTCCGATTCAACAAATATACTTTTGAAGCACCATTTACCGCGCACATAAAGGCTACCGCACGTCCCACACCGCCAGCGCCTAAAATAATCACATCTTCATTCTCTAACGTAATCCCTTCACTCTTCATTGCTCGAAGCAAACCGGTAATATCTGTATTATACCCTTTATAGCCACCCTCTACACGCACTAAAGTATTTACTGCGCCTATTTTTTCAGCAATATCATCAAATGCTACAAGGCTTTCCATCACATCACTTTTATAGGGAACTGTCACATTACATCCTAATATATTTAAACCATATGCTCCCTTTACTGCTGCATCAAGCTGGCCCTTTTCTACATAGAAAGGCACATACGCCATATCCATTTCAAGTTCCTCAGCCAAAAAATTATGAATCATCGGAGACATGGTATGCTCTACCGGATTACCGATTAGTCCACTCGTTCTTGTCTTTCCGCTTATCTCTCTCATGTACGTTCCTTTCCTAAAAGAATTCTAGTCATTGCTTTTTCTTTTATACCTTTTATAGCAGAATAATACTATCTTTTCAAGGTATCGTTTTAAGACAATCTGAATTTCTTCCTTTGGGTGAATTGGCTTTACTAAAAATGAATAAATACCTGCTCTGTTAGCTCCCCATACATCCGTAAAGATCTGATCACCAACAAACAATGTATTTTCTACCGTTGTTCCCATTACTTCCATCGCCTTATAATACCCCTCTGTCTTTGGCTTTCCACCTTTATAAATATAAGGAGCGTTTACTGCATCACAAAACAGTTTTACTCTTGGCTCTTTATTATTGGAAAGCATAAGCGTCGCATATCCCATCTCATGCATCTTCCTAAAAAAGGCTGTCGCCCGCTCATCCGCAGGCGCTCCATGAGGAACCAAAGTATTATCAATATCAAAGATAACACCCCTGTATCCTTTTTTATATAATCCTTCAAAATCAATTTCATACGTGGAATCTACATATTCCTTTGGATACAATCCTTTCATGCTTATATTCCTCTCTGCCATTATCCTTCATTTCTATTTATATATTCCCTAAATCATCATTCACATTTGCCGCCTCAAGCAAAAGCTTGGTATATTCTGACTTTGGATTCGCATAAACTTCCTCTACTGTTCCCTGTTCCAAAATCTCTCCACTTTCCATAATCATCACTCTGTCACACATCTGATATACCACTCTGAGATCATGAGAGATAAAAAGAATCGCGATTCCCATTTCCTTATGAAGCTTCAATAATAACCTAATAATCTGCGCCTGAATCGTTACATCCAAAGCCGATACCGGCTCATCCGCTATCAAAAACTTCGTATCACATAAAAGTGCTGCTGCAATCGCAACTCTTTGTCTTTGTCCACCGGAAAGTTCATTTGGATAGTGTTCTTTGCATTTTAAATCAAGCCCTACCTTTTCCAACATTTCATCCACACGCTTCTTGCGTTCTTCCTTGGAAAGCTTTTTCATTCTCAACGGTTCTTCCAATATCCAGCCAATTCTTTTTGCAGGATTTAAAGAGCTGTAAGGGTCTTGAAATACCATCTGAGGATTTTCACACTGAAGCACAACCTCCCCATCCATCTCTTTTTGCATCCTTAAAATTGCCTTTGCCAGAGAAGTCTTTCCACAACCACTTTCTCCAACAAGCCCTAGAATTTCTCCTTCTTCCATATAGAAAGAAACATCCCTAAGAGCATGCTTTTTCTGAGTCTTTTTCTTTAAAAGACTCCCCTTGTCTGTATAATAAACATTTAGTTTTTTTACCTCAAGAATATGATTCATTGGCACACCTCTACGCTTTAAATCTCACTCTATTCAAAGCAACCTATTAAAATCCAGCCGTATTTTACACGATTAGCTTTTCCAGCTTCGGTATTGCCTGAATTAACTTTTTTGTGTATTCCTCTTCCGGCTGATAAAATACTTCTTTCGTATTTCCTGTTTCTACAATATTTCCATTATGCATAACCACAATTCTATCACACAGCTTCTTAACCAGACTCAAATCATGCGAAATGAATAAAATAGAAGTCTGTTTCTCTCGATTCAAACGTTGTAACAATTTTACAATCTGGAGCTGAATGGTAACGTCCAATGCAGTCGTGGGCTCATCTGCAATTAATAACTTCGGTTCACAAATCATAGCCGCTGCAATCATAACACGCTGTCTCATACCACCCGACAGCTCATGTGGATATTGCTTATAAACTTTCTTCGGCTCATCTAACTCCACCTCTCGAAGACTTTCTATCGCCCTTTTGTATCGTTCTTCCTTAGACATATCCGGTCTGTGAATACGCAAACTTTCCTCTACCTGCCAACCTATTCGCTTTACTGGGTTAAGTGATGTCATAGGTTCTTGAAAAATCATGCCAATATCATCACCTTGGTACTTACGCACCTCCGAACGCGATGCATGAAGAAGCTCTTTTCCCTCGAATAAAATCTCGCCCTGCTTTTCCATATCATGTCTGCGGAGCAAACCAGCAATTGCCATTGCCGTCATAGACTTACCAGAACCAGATTCTCCCACTATACCAACTATTTCACCCTTGAAAAGTTCGAGATTAAAATTATTTACCACTCGTTCCGGAATATCATGGTCATGAAACTCTATATTCAAATTTCTAATTTCTAACAATTTCTCCATGTGAATACCATGCCTTTCTCACGACTATCTACTTTTCAATCCTTCTGCCATCAAAGAAAATCCAAGCACAAGCAATATAATCATTAAACCCGGAAAAATAGCATAATTCGGTGCTGAAAACAAGTAGCTCTGCGCTTCCGAAAGCATACTTCCAAGGCTAGCATCAGGCGGCTGTACACCAATTCCCAGGTAACTCATACCTGCCTCCGAAAGTACCGCATTATTAAAACCAATCATAATCGAAGACAACAGTACCGTCATAGTATTTGGCAAGATATGCACAAACATAATACGTAAATCGCTCACTCCTGCAAGTCTTGCACTTTTCACGTAATCCATATCCTTGTATTTAATGAATTCACTTCTTACAATACGTGCAAAACTTGGAATAAATGCAATACCAAGCGCAAAAACAACATTATACTTACCTGTTCCAAATATACTAACAAACACTAATGCAAGTAAAATACTTGGAAATGCAAAAATAACATCTATAATTCTCATAATCACTTCATCAATCCAACCACCAAAATATCCAGTAAACGCACCAAGCAAAACGCCACATACAACGCCAATGGTAACTGTTGCCACTGCAATTAAAAAGGTATTACCCATTCCTTGCAACACTCTTGAAAAAATATCTCTTCCAAAGTTATCACAACCCATAATATGCTCTAGAGAACAGCCAGAAAGCTTACTGCTGGTATCCATTTGTGTTGGGTCGTATGGCGTATAAAAGAAGCCGACAAATGTCAACAATAACATAATCGATGTAATAATCATTCCAAGCAAAAAAGTTGGCTGATTTAATAGTTTTTTCTTCATCATTTTCACCCTCTATGATTCACGCGCACTAATTCGCGGGTCAATCCACTGATAAATCATATCCACGCAAAAATTCGTTACGATAACTACAACAGCAACCAAAACAATAATCGCCTGCACTACCGGATAATCACGATAAGATATAGAAGTAAGCAAAGTTCTTCCTATTCCCGGTACATTGAATACTTGTTCAATAACAATACTCCCTACAAGCATATCTGCCAATGTCATGCCCCAAAGTGTTACCACCGGAATCATAGCATTGCGTAAAACATGTCTATATAAAACCTTACTGGTATTATTTCCTTTACTATAAGCAGTTCTAACATAATCCTTTCTCGCTTCTTCCACACAAGAGCTCTTTAACAGCTTTACCGACATCGCTATTTTGGGTATTGCGATTGCGACACATGGAAAAATAATATAAGAAAAAAATGCTCCAAAGTCTTTTTCATAAGATACATAATTGCCTGGTACAAACAGCTTTAACACCAGACCAAACACATAGGTAATAATAATACCCAGGAAAAAATGTGGTACTGCCATCATAACCTGATTGATTACCGTAATACAACGGTCAATTCTCTTTCCATTATGCTTTGCAGTATAAATCCCCAGCGGAAGGGACACTAATACCATAATAAAAAAGGATATTAATGCCATAATAACTGTAATCGGTAATTTAGTTGATATCATCTCAGCTACTGGCATATTATATTTATAGGAATGTCCAAAATCTCCTTGCAAAAATGCCACCAACCAGACAAAGTATCTCTCTATCAAAGGCTTATTCAGCCCCATTTCCTCTCTCAGCGCTTCCAATCTTTCAGGAGTCACATCTGTGCCAAGTTGTGCCATAGCAGCATCCCCTGGAATGATATCAAAAGCAAGAAAGACGAGAAATGAAATCAATAGTAAAGTTACTAACATAGCTCCCAGCTTCTTTCCTACATATTTCATCTTCTCGTCTCCCTTCTGCTGTTACTGCCACCTCATCCCAGTAACCTTTTACTTTATATAATAAACTTCCCTATTGCTCTTCTACTATATAAAGCTTTGCAATATCCATTACATATAATGGATAAAATTCATATCCTGCATATTTCTTGTTAATTGCAACAAATTCTGCCAAATCCTGAATATATACATTTGCTGCTGTCTCGGCAAGAATTTTCTCACATTCTTTGTAATATCCGGTTGCCTCTTCATCTGTTGCTGACGCCAGTGCATTTGCGTAAGCTGCATCATAGTCAGGATTGTTATAATTAATAAAGTTATTATGTGCTGTCGAATTAAATCGTTTTAGCATAGCTCCTGCCGTTAAAGTAGAAGCATCCAAACCTACTACAGTTGCTTCAAACTGTTTGTTTGAATATACATCATTCAACCATGTTTCCCACTCAATCAGCTCAATATTTGCAGTAACACCAATCTTTTTAAACTGTTCTGCAAGAACCGTTGCTGTATCCACATGTTGCTGATAGTTAGAAGCCACCTTAATGGTAAACGTTAAGCCATCCGGATAGCCTGCTTCCGTCAAAAGAGCCTTTGCTTTTTCATAATCAGTTGCATAAACATCATTCAACTCTTCCATATAGTATTTTCCAAAAGACGGAAACATACTACTACCTACTGCAAATCCCTTACCATCTGCAACAAAGTCAAAAATTTCCTGCTTATCTACTGCATAACATAATGCCTGTCTTACTTTTTCATTATTAAACGGTTCCACTCCATTATTCAAATATAATGCCTGAACAAGGTTCATACTGCCTTCTACTATATTAAACTGATCACCAAGCTCAGAAGCAGTTGATGCTGTTACTCTTGCTACTAAGTCCACTGCACCACCCTGAAGGTTCATAAGCACCGAATCTGCATCTGCAAGAACTTTCAAAGTAACCTTTTCAATATGTGCCGGTTCTCCCCAATATTCGTCAAACTTCTCTAATTCTACACTTTCCTGCAAAGAACGAGATACAATTTTATATGGACCAGTTCCTATCGGTGTCTCCTCAAGATCTGCTACATCTGCTGGTACAATGCAAGTTTCTGTTGCAGCTAAAATAGATAAAAAGTCTTTATTTGCTTCTGACAATGTAAGTACTACTGTCTTATCATCTGTCGCCTCTACTTTTTCTAAAATAGAAAACGCCGATACTAATGGTTCTCCTGTCCCATTGCCGGCGCACTTATTCATTGAATACACTACGTCCTCAACTGTGACAGTATTTCCATTATGGAATTTTACTCCATCTCTTAATGTAAATGTATACACTAAGCCATCTTCTGATATTACACACTCACTTGCTACAGCCGGAACAAGATTGCCATTACTGTCAGGTTTATATAAGCCTTCGTAAACATTAAACAACATTTCCTGTGTTCCTGCACCTGTAGACATATTAGGGTCCAAACTGTCAAGATCCTGAGGAATACCAATTGTAATAGCACTCTGTGAAGAGTCTCCATTCTCCTTATCACCTGCGCATCCACCCAGTGCAATAGTCAATGTAAGTAACATACTTACGAAAAGAACCTTACTTAATCTTCTCTTAGTCATGTTTTACTCCTTTTCTTACTCAGTAACTATTCCTTTTCTTCATAGTTACTTTATTCATACACTATTAAGTTATAAAGGATTATGTGGTACAGCCCTTTTGGTACTGTCCTATATAACCATGCTAAATTCTATACAATTCCAAACTAAAAATCAAGATATATATTTACCAAAGTTATATTTCTTTTTCTAACCATATTCATGTAAAAAAGTGATTGCCCAGCGGCAATCACTCAAAGAATTTACTTCGTAAATTCTTTATTAACTACCACTACGTTACAGCAATTTCCTATTATTTAAAAATAGTGCATGCCAGCGCACGCACTTTGGCAAGAATTTCTGTCGAAATTCTTGTCTAACTACCACTACGTAACAGCAATTTCCTAATATTTAAAAAAGAGAGCCTATCTCTATGCTGATACACTCTCTAATACTTTCATTATTTGTCCAGTACTTTCTTTAATTCATCCATAAAGGTATTGATATCCTTAAATTCACGGTACACTGACGCAAATCTAACATACGCAACTGCGTCTAAGTCTTTTAATCTGTTCATTACCAGTTCCCCAATAATCTGGCTTGGAATCTCCTTTGCCTCCATATTAAAAATCTCAACTTCTATATCTTCTAGCAGTTGATTTATTTGTTCCACACTAACAGGTCTCTTATGACATGCTCGAAGAATTCCCGCCTCTATCTTTGCCCGATCATATGCTTCTCTGTTATCATCCTTCTTTATAATAATCAAAGGTATCGTCTCTATCTTCTCATAAGTTGTAAATCTTTTATTACATTCATCGCATACTCTTCTTCTGCGGATGGAATTATTTTCTTCAGCCGGTCTTGAATCAATTACTCGGGTGTTCTCATGACCGCAGAATGGACACTTCATGCTGACTACCTCCATAC
The DNA here is from genome assembly GCA_017436865.1 of Lachnospiraceae bacterium. Classification (GTDB taxonomy): domain Bacteria; phylum Bacillota; class Clostridia; order Lachnospirales; family Lachnospiraceae; genus COE1. Next base: position 53,844 of record JAFSCH010000056.1, on the reverse strand, counting down.
TTTCTTTTATTAACCAATGGATACTAACAAAAGAAAAACTTTTGTTTATTATCTAATTACAATGTAAGTATAAGTGATATTTTCTCTTATGTCAACCTTTCGTATATACAATTCATTTTTCTCTTAAAAGTTGTATTACTGTTCATCATCAACATAATACAACACTCTCTTGTCACATCATATTAGATATCTACCAGTATCAAATCCGGTCCTATTTGCTTAATACAATGAAACGGTATTACAATTACGGTATCATCCGTCAATTTCCCCCAAATTCCACAGCAGGATGGTACCATAATCTTCGTAATACACCCTTTACACTCATCAAATTCCAAATCGCATACATGCCCAAGCCGTTTACATTCTCTCATACTGATGACTTCTTTTTTGCGAAACTCACTATAACGAATCATATCATCACTTCCATATTTTTCTTTTTATATTATATGATTCTTTTTCATGAAATTTACAAAACAATAGTACATCTTTCTTTCATCTAGAATAACCCAAGTTTCTGCGCTCTTGCTTTCAATCTCTCTGCTGCCATCTTGGGTTCCTCTGCTTTCATAATAGCAGACACTACGCAAATACCAGCAATAGGAATATCTGCAAGTACATCAATATTATCCTTATTCAATCCACCAATTGCATTTACGGGAATCTGAACTGCACTACAAATATCGCGAAGAGTATCCGTAGATGTCTGAACCGTCTTCACTTTTGTCGTTGTAGGATAGATTGCACCTACACCAAGATAGTCTGCTCCCTGCTCATAGGCTTCCTTTGCCCAGGGAACTGTCTTTGCGGTTGCACCCACTATTTTATTTTCACCCATCAGCTTTCTTGCCATAAAAACCGGCATATCGGAAGCTCCAACATGAACCCCTTCTGCATCAATAGCAAGAGCTACATCCACACGATCATCAATAATTAGCGGTACATTGTATCGTTTTGCAATAGCATGTACTTTCTCTGCAAGCGCAATGTATTCTCTTGTTGATTTATCTTTTTCACGGAGCTGAAGAAGGGTTACTCCTCCTTTCAACGCCTGCTCTACACGGTAGAGAAATTCTTCTTCACCATAATTCGTGCTATCAGTTATAAAATATAAACTCGAATCAATTTTTCTCATTTCTGCTCCTCACACATATACATAATCATTTAAAACCGGCTGCAAGCCTTCGCTAGACATATCCTTGTACATCCTCTCAAAGCTTCGATTGTCATCGATTTCAAACTGTTCGTCCCCCTTAACCGTATCATCGTCCTTAGCGTTATACTTACTTTCGTGGTCTCCAATACCAGTAGATACCCCTGCGGAGACTTTGGTGGCAGCAATTTTCACGATACCATTCCTAAATTCTGCACTCTCACGAGAAGAAACGGTAATACCTACAAAGGGTAGGAAAATACGATACGCACAGAGAATCTGACAAAGTTGTTTTTCACCTACATCAAGAGGATTGATACTATTATTATTGATGATCGGACGTAGTCTCGGACAAGAGAGAGACATTTCCGCATGGGGATATTTACGCTGCAAATAATATACATGAAGTGCACTTGCTAATGCATCCTTTCTAAAATCAGCCAAACCAAGAAGTGCAGAGAATGCAACACCGCGCATACCACCACGAAGCGCTCGCTCCTGCGCATCAAAACGATACGGCCATACACGTTTATGTCCGTATAAATGGAGTGTTTCGTATTTGTCGGTATCGTAAGTTTCTTGAAATACCGTCACATAATCAGCACCACACTCATGAAGATATTTATATTCATCCGTATTGACCGGATAGATTTCAAGACCAACCATACGAAAATACTTCCTTGCCAATTTGCAAGCTTCTCCAATATATTCTACATCACTTTGAACACGACTCTCACCAGTAAGAATCAAAATTTCCTCCATGCCAGAGTCGGCAATAACTTTCATTTCATGCTCTATCTGTTCCATATTCAATTTCATACGGTTAATATGGTTGTAACAGTTAAATCCACAATACACACAGTAATTTTCACAATAATTGGCTATGTAAAGCGGTGTGAAGAGATATACTGTATTGCCAAAATGTTTGCTTGTTTCTATACGAGCTTTCTGTGCCATTTCTTCCAAAAAAGGTTCTGCTGCTGGAGAAAGCAATGCCTTGAAATCCTCTATGGAGCATGTTTCATGCGTAAGAGCAGTACGAATATCGCGAGCAGTGTAGACAGAGTAATCAAAAGAATTCATCTGTGTCATAACTTGCTGACAAACATCAGATTCAATCTTTTCCATATCCGGCAAATATTCCATGTGATTTTTACGGCTAGATCTATCTGTTTCTAGTCGATGCTTTTTCTCCAATGCAGTTAGCGACAAATGCTCAGAGTCTACAAAAAATTGATTTTCCATAATTTTAATCTCCTTAATCATGCAAAAATCCAGTCAAAGGATCTGATGCAGAAGCTCCACGCGTTAGCACACGTCCCAGACCTGACAGATATGCTTTTCGACCAGCTTCAATCGCCTGACAAAACGCAGAAGCCATCATGGGCAAATCTCCAGCAGTTGCAAGTGCAGTATTTGCCATGATAGCCGCTGCTCCCATTTCCATAGCTTCGCAAGCCTGAGAAGGACTTCCAATACCAGCATCCACGATAATTGGCAAATCAATCTCATCAATGAGAATCTGGATAAATTCTTTCGTTACCAGCCCTTTATTAGAGCCAATGGGTGAAGCAAGAGGCATTATTGAAGCCGCTCCTGCATTCACAAGGTCACGCGCCACGTTAATATCAGGATACATATATGGCATAACCACAAATCCTTCCTTCGCTAAGATTTCAGTTGCCTTGACGGTTTCATAATTGTCTGGAAGCAGATATTTTGAATCACGCATAATCTCAATCTTTACAAAATTGCCACAACCAAGCTCCCTTGCAAGCCGTGCAATACGAACTGCTTCCTCGGCATTTCTCGCACCCGAGGTATTGGGCAAAAGTGTAATACCCTCTGGGATGTAGTCTAAAATATTCTCTTGTTCCTTCGTGTTAGCTCTGCGAACAGCAAGTGTAATAATCTCTGCCTTGGCATCTTTTACCGCGGCTTCAATAAGCTTCATGGAATACTTACCAGAACCCAAAATAAAACGAGAATTAAATTCGTGTCCACCAATAATCAACTTATCATTATGTATCATATAAAAACCTTCTTTCTTAAACTTCATATTCACCTGCAAGAATTCGCAGGACTGTTTGTGCTTGGTGTGCTGCACATAACATAACCCGTGGGGCTACAAGTCCAATGCTACTTGACACATCACTGACTTCATCTCCACATAGATAAAAGCGTTCCATAATTTTTCGTGTCTTAATGGTATTAGGTGTCGCCATACCTGCCATACCAGAAGCTGCAACAATGCAACATTCAGGCAATTGCTCCAAAACACCGTTTACAAGCATCGCCTTAGACTCTGCGTTATCGAATGCTTCACAGACAATATCTACGTCTTTGAGGATATCTACAAGATTATCCTCGGCAATCTTCTCTGTCATGGTTTTAATCTCTGTATAGGGTGCAATCTCCTGAAGAATTTCTGTAAGAGCCTCCGTCTTATAACATCCTATTTGGTTTGCCTTGTATTGCTGACGGTGTAGGTTCGTAATATCCACACGGTCATAATCAATCAAAAACAGTTTGCCAATGCCAGCTCTCGCCAAAGCGATAGCAATATTCGACCCTAGACCACCCAAACCACAGATTGCAACCGTCGCAGAAGAAAAACGTTTTTGCAACTCGATTCCGTGACGTGCAATCAGTGCATCTACCCATTCACTCTTTGACGGAATCAATCAACCACCTCCCACAAAGCTGACAATTTCCAAACAGTCACCATCTTTTAGAATAGTCACATCATACTGTGACTTAAATACAATTTCGCCGTTGCACTCTACTGCAATACGCTTCGAACAGAAGCTGGTGGTTGCAAGATACTCAGATACTGTTTTTCCTGCGACATCCAACTCTGTACCATTAATTTTTACCATGCTCTATCTCCCAAAAATTGATTTTCTCTATGTTACAGCTACTTTTATCAGAAAGTATAATGTGCAAAACAAATTCTCTCGGCGCTAAAGTGACTATTTCCACTATTTCACCATTTGCACAAAAAAAGAGAAACCTCCGATTTGAAAGTTTCCCGTGATATACAAAATTTCCCTACGTTGGCATTATCCAAATCAGGTTATAGGGTCGAAGGTCACACCTTCCTCTCAGCCTGTATACAAGCTCCCCTTTTATTCAATTGACAAATACCGTTATTGCGGTACCTTTTTCTGCGTGCATCTAACGACGCACATTTTCTATGCTTGTTTTTTCTTCTTCAACAAATACAAAATAACACCATTTGCAACAACAGAACCAACAAACATAACAATTCCCAGCATCTGCGAAACCGGAATCTGTGTTCCCGGAATCATTAACTGATCTGTTCGAATTCCTTCTACAAAGAAACGGACAATTCCATATCCTCCTAAATAAAACAGACACATCTGTCCATGATATTTTTTCTTTTTGTGGTACAAATACATCAAGGCTAAGACAACGAGATTTCCAACTCCCTCATAAAGAAAAGTCGGTTGTACCTGAATAAAATTCACGGCTCCCATCGCTTCCATCCCCGCAAGATGTGACTCAGAAATATCCTTTACTCTTACTGCATCTACTGGAAGACGCATAGCAAACAGGGAGTCTGTATACTGTCCAAAAACTTCACGATTGAAGAAATTACCCCATCTTCCGATAATTTGTCCCACTACCAAGCCAAACACACCACAATCACCTATCTGATAGGGTGAGCATTTTTTTATCCTACTATAAACAAACAAAGTAATAAATGCACCGATTACTCCACCGTAAATCGCCATTCCACCTTTTCTTGTATTCAATATACTAAGCAGATTATCCTTGTAATCATCCCATGAAAATGCCACATAATACAGTCTTGCTCCAATTACAGAGAAAATAACTGCATAAATTGCAAAATCCCATATAATATCTGGATCCATTTTTTCTTTTTTTGCCAGGTGAACTGCCATCAGCACACCAATAAGTACACCAATTCCAATAATCAGTCCATAGAAATAAATATCAAATCCAAAAACCGTAAACTTTCTTGGTACATTTTCCAGATAAATACCTAGATTCGGAAAAGCTATATCTGTTATGTCCATTATATCCGGCATATCTTTTTCCTCACTTTATACATTAAATCTGAACAGGATTACATCTCCATCCTGTACCACATATTCCTTACCTTCCAATCTTACAAGACCTTTTTCCTTAGCAGCTGCAATAGAACCATTTTCAATCAATGCACTATAATGCACAACCTCTGCACGGATAAATCCACGTTCGAAATCTGTATGAATCTTTCCTGCTGCCTGTGGTGCCTTAGTTCCTACCTTGATTGTCCATGCACGACACTCATCCTCACCAGCAGTCAAGAAGCTAATAAGTCCTAATAAAGAATAGCTTGCTTTAATTAATTTATCCAGACCCGACTCTGTTATTCCTAAATCCTCAAGGAACATTGCTTTTTCATCATCATCAAGCTCTGAAATCTCTTCCTCAATCTGAGCACAGATTACGAATACTTCAAAGCCTTCCTTTGCTGCATACTCTCTAACAGCCTTGACACCTTCATTGTCAGCTCCATCACTTGCAAGCTCATCCTCAGCTACATTAGCAGCAAAGATAACCGGCTTGTCTGTCAAAAGGTTGTAACCATTTCTCCAAAGAATTTCTTCATCATCCTCTGTAACAAAGCTCTTTGCCATATTTCCTTCTTCTAAGTGAGCCTTTATTCTTTCTACCAGTGCAAGCTCCTTCGCCTGTGTCTTATCATTCTTTGCACCACGAGAAACCTTTGCAATACGTCTCTCTAAAATTTCAATATCAGAGAAGATTAACTCAAGATTAATTGTCTCAATGTCTCTTAATGGATTAATGCTTCCATCTACATGTACAATATTAGAATTCTCAAAACATCTTACAACATGTACAATTGCATCTACTTCACGAATATTTGCAAGGAACTGGTTACCAAGACCTTCACCCTTTGAAGCTCCCTTTACAAGACCTGCGATATCAACGAACTCTATAACAGCCGGTGTTACCTTCTTAGTATTATATAATTCACCAAGATTCTTAATTCTCTCATCTGGTACAGTTACCACACCTACATTTGGATCAATGGTACAGAACGGATAGTTTGCTGATTCCGCTCCTGCCTTTGTTAATGAGTTGAATAATGTACTCTTTCCTACGTTAGGAAGTCCAACGATACCTAGTTTCATAATAATCTATCTCCTTTCGAAAACCCTTGATTTTATGCGGTTTCCGTGATTTTCACTCTTGGTTACGTACCAATTGTATGGTAAAAAAATTGGTTAAATCACTTTTAATGCATCCGCAACAAGGTCTATCTCTTTATGTTTTTGTTCTTCTGTGGTATGAACATATAAATTCATAGTTATCCCTATATTCGAATGTCCAAGCATTGGAATAACTTTGAAAGTTCGATTCTTCTGTTTCTGTAACTTCAGAATCTCTACCGCTTCCTCTGTTAACGGAATTGTACAATAACCAGATTTACTTTTCGGCTCTCCTACTCTCCATTCACCCGTTGAATGTCTGTATTCCATAGAACGGTTAATAGTTAATAATCGATTTTCCAAATCGACATCTGACCAACGCAAGCCAACTAACTCACCAGTTCTCAAACCTGTTTACAATTAAAAAAGTGATTGCCCAGCGGCAATCACTCAAAGAATTTACTTCGTAAATTCTTTATTAACTACCACTACGTTACAGCAATTTCCTATTATTTAAAAAACGATATTGATACTCGTAAGTATTCCCTATCCTTATACTGCGCATCTGCCAACCATTGCCTTAATTCCTGAAGTTTCGGCAATACTTTTTGAACACGCTTTCCATATTTATTTGTATATCTGCCTACATATAATCCATCTTCTCGCTGGCCTATACCTAGACCAAGTTCCTTACCACGAAGGTCTTTTCCCATGTTGCTGTACCCTCCTTAACAAAAGAGCCCAGACAACTGGCAATCATTATACCATGAATGAGTTCAAAAGTAAATTCCTATATTTCCACGTTTTCCAGTAAATATCTTTCAAATTCCGTTCTTTTTATCAGTTTCTTCTTACCCACATACAAAACAAATGGGCAATTAGGAACTTTAGCACTCTTTGTCTCTTGTAAAAAAGCATAAAAATAGTGCGTGCCAGCGCACGCACTTTGGCAAGAATTTCTTACGAAATTCTTGTTTAATACTCACTACGTTACAGCAATTTCCTATTACATAAAAAACAAGAGGACTTTCGCCCTCCTGTATCAGTTTTATATCAGATTCTTATATTCTCTTCTTCCGTCTACTATTGCATAAATCATTACAATCTTTTTCTCTTCATTCACTTTATAAAACACTAAATGACGTTCTACTATTAATACTTTATATCCTTGTCTACGCAATATTGAATATCTAGGCTCTGTTCCTGAATATGGAAAATCTTCTAAATGCATAATAGCCTTTTCAATTTTATCAAGATAATTTAGTGCTATATCTACATCACCAGAATCTTCAGCGATATAAAAAATAATATCTCTTAGCTGTTCATCTGCTTTATCAGTTCTCTGAATCTTGTACTTCATATATCACTTCCTTTCAAGAAGTGATTTACGAATATCTGAAAATGTGTCTTTAATCGGTGCAACTCTGCCATTAGAAACATCTTCCTCTGCTTCTGCAAGTGTACGCAGTAATTCCAGCTCTGATTTCATCTGATAGTAGTCTTGTAATCCTAATACTGCTGTGTCTCCACGACCATTTACTGTAATAATGACAGGTGTTCTATTCTCACGACATTCTTTTGATATTTCATTATAATGATTTCTTAAATCTGATGATGGTCTGATAATTGTTTCCATAGGAATGTCCTCCGTTTCTGTTCACTTGTTATAATAGTCAAATTATATCACAATATGCATATAAGCATCAAGAACTAATATGAATAATGAATGTTCTTTCCTTCTTACTTATATTCGAAACACATACTCCAATCTCCTCTGCAAATCCGAGTTGTGGGATTCCCTTTTTTATCACTTATAGTAACTATTCAGTACCTTCATAGTTACGTGTCAAAATCCATCTAAAATTGCTTCGCAATGGGATTTTGACTTTCCAAATCTACGTCTTCTTACGGCATACGCAACAAATGCGCATGCCTGCTGAACAGTTACCACTTATACTACATTATTATTTATTCATAATCTCCAAAAATGCCTTTGTATTCTCAGTAATATCTCCCTTAAATACCGCAGAGCCTGCCACAATCACATTTGCTCCTGCTTCTAAGTTCATCTGTAAATTATCAATATTGACACCACCGTCAATTTCTAACTTCACATCCAATCCTTTTTCATCAATGATTGCTCTAACTTCTCGAATCTTATCTGTACATTCAGGAATATAAGCCTGTCCTCCAAATCCCGGATTTACAGTCATAACAAGCACCATGTCTACCACCTCGATATATGGAAGAATTTCCTTAACTGGTGTTCCTGGGTTCAATGCAATTCCTGCCTTTGCTCCTAAGCTTCTGATTTTCTTGAGAGTTTCCTCTATGCAGTCACACGCTTCCACATGTATTGTTACACTGTCAGCTCCGCATTTTACAAACTCCTCAACATAACGTTCTGGCTTTGTAACCATCATGTGTACATCTAAAAACATATCTGTACGTGGTCTTACACAGGATACGATTGGCATTCCAAAGGAAATGGATGGAACGAATACTCCATCCATAACATCAATATGGACATACTGTGCACCTGCATTTCCAATCTCTTCAATCTGCCTTCCAAGTTCACAAAAATCAGCAGATAAAATTGATGGTGCTAAATAATTCATATCAGTACTTCCTCTTTTCTTTCTCTTTTAGTTCTTCATAAAATAATACATAATTATCATAACGCGTCTTATGAATTTTACCTTCCTCAACAGCTTTCTTCACGCCACATACCGGCTCATGAATATGAGCGCATCCAAGAAACTTACAATTATCCTCATACTCTTCAAATTCAGGATAAAAAGTTCTCAAATCTTCTTTCTCCATATCAAAAAGAGAAAGAGAGCTAAAACCAGGGGTATCCATAATATACGTGTTATCCGATATCATAATCAGCTCTGAATGTCTTGTCGTATGCTTACCACGTTCAATCTTCTCGCTGATAGAGCCCGTTTCCATTGTCTTACTCTTTTGCAGACAATTAATAATAGAGGACTTTCCCACTCCACTAGGCCCTGCAACTGCTGTCGTCTTACCATGAAGCATCTGTTGTAGCTCCATAAGTCCTTCCTTTTTCATCGCACTTGTAAAAATAACACTACAATTACTATTTTCATAAATAGCACGAATTTTTGCTCGTTCTTCTTTTGATACAATATCACGCTTATTAAAGCAGATAATACACTCCAAGCCTTGCTGTTCCATCATAATCAAAAAACGATCTAATAGATTATAATTCGGCTCCGGCTTCGACATCGCAAAAATGAGCAATGCCTGATCAATATTCGCTACCGCTGGTCGAATCAGCTCACTTCTTCTCGAAAAAATCTCTACGATATTTCCTTTGAAATTCTCCGCATCTGTTATCTCAATCTTAACATCATCACCAACAAGCGGTTTAATATTTTCTTTTCGAAAGATTCCTTTTGCCTTACATTCATAGATACCTTTACCATTCACATGAACATAATAGAATCCTGCAATTCCTTTGATAATCTTACCCTGCATCCAACTATTCCTTTACGAATTGTACATTTTGCTGTGTCTGAGCTAACGCCTGATTCATCTGCACTGTCTGCCTTCCATCAGAATCAGTTACAATCTCTTCCACATTCTTAAGATAAGATATGGTTACAATGCCATACGCAGAAGAGCTTGAAAAGCCACTTAGATTAATATTAACCGGAAAAGAAGTTACGTTTTGTGAATACCAAAGCTGTTCCGAAAAATCCGTTGTAGTCAGAATAACCTCTGCATTTCCACCTGTATAATCAGGCGGTGCCTGAATGTTTAGATTACAACTATAGGTCGCAACTTCACTTCCGATACTAATTTTTAAATCAACTGTCGTTCCTTCATTTATCGTTGTACCGGTAGCAAAACTCTGATAACAGATAAGTCCTGCTGCATATTCGGAGCTATAAGATTCTTCTATATTTCCTACTATAAGACCTGCCGCCTCCAAAGTACTAATTGCAGCTTCTCTATTATAACCAAGAATCTGTGGCATACGAACCTCTACATTTTCTGCACCTTTGCTGATTTCAATTGTAATTTCAGATTCTATTCCTGCAACACTGTCGCCTTCTGGCGTTTGAGAAATAATAATACCTTTTGCAAACTCTGTTGAATATGCATCTGTTTTCTGAACCTTAAATCCTTCATTTTTCAGTCTTGCAGTCCCTTCTGCTTCAGGAAGCCCTACTACATCTGGTACTCTCATCCCTTCTGCACCTGCACTTACAACCAGAACAATTGTCGTATTCTTAACAATCTGGTCATTTACTAGTACCTTCGTTTGCGCTTCATCATCAAGAGCTGCCGAAATAACAACATCCTTTGCATACTCTGTCGACTCTATATAAGTCGTCTTGCAACCAAGATTTACTTTATTCAAAGCCTCTTTTACTTCCTGCACATTTTTGCCTTCAAATTCAGGCATAACAGAACGTTCTACCTTTTCTCCTTGCGAGATCTCTTTTCCCTGAGTCTGCGAAGTCGCAAAGATTCCCATCGCCTTTCCTGTAAAATACAAGAAAATACATCCAATAACAACTGCTGCAATTACCGTAAGAATCGTAGTCAGGCTTTCTACTTTTGGATCATAGTCATACTCATCATCATTCTTCGTATAGTCCATATCATCCCCATATTCAAAATGATGAAGATTTTTTCTATTTACAGCACTACTATCCTGCTTCTGATATACCGTGTATTCTTTTTTCTTTGGTGACTTTTTCTTTGCTTTTTTTACTGGTTTTGCCTGATTCGCTTTATGTTGCTTCTTTCCATTCTTCTTGGTATTAGAAGTTGTTTCTGACTCAGCCTTTCGTTTCTTCTGAATCTCCTGCAACTCCTCTGTTCTAGCATGCTGTTCCCTACGAATCGGTTTTTCTATATTAATCTGCACATCCTGCGTCTTTTCTAATTCTATGTTATCAACAGGCTTTGCTGTCGGTCTTACCTCTGGCACAACCCTTGTTTTACCAGCTTCATCCGCATAATTTAACTGTACAAAATCCTCATCCGGATTAATTAATGATTTCTTTAAGTCACGAATCATCTCTTCCATACTCTGGTATCTGCGATCCGGACTCTTTTGTGTACACTTTAATACAATCTTTTCTACACTAACTGGTATCTCCGGCACAAATTCTCTTGGTGTCGGCATCTCATCCTGAATATGCTTAATCGCAATGGCAACAGTTGTATCTCCATTAAATGGTACACGTCCTGTCAACATCTCAAAAAATGTAATACCCATGGAATAAATGTCACTCTTTGCATCCGAAAAGCCACCTCTTGCCTGTTCCGGTGAAGTATAATGTACAGATCCCATTACATTCGATGTTATTGTATTGCTAGATGCCGCCTTTGCAATACCAAAGTCAGTAACCTTCACCTTTCCTTCCTTGGAAATGATAATATTCTGAGGCTTTATGTCCCTATGAATAATATGATTATTATGAGCAGCCTCAATTCCCATGGCTACCTGAATAGCAATACTGATTGCCTCTTTTGTCGTAAGCATTACCTTTTTTTCAATATATTTTTTTAACGTAATTCCTTCTACAAGCTCCATCACAATATAATGGATACCATCCTCTTCTCCAACATCATAAACATTTACAATATTTGGATGCATCAGCCCGGCCGCTGCCTGAGCTTCCACCCTAAACTTAGAAACAAAGTTTTTATTCTCAGAAAATTCCTGTTTCAGAACCTTAACCGCAACAAAACGATTTAGCTTCTGATCTTTTGCTTTATATACATCTGACATCCCACCCGTTCCGATTTTATCGAGTATCTCGTAACGGTCTCCTATCAGCATCCCTAACTTAATCATTCAAGACCTCCAAACGGTTCTATCAGAACCACTGCTATATTATCACGTCCGCCATTTTCATTCGCTGCTGCGATTAACGCTCTCGCTGCTGCTTCAACATCTTCATTACTCTGAATAATATGGTGTATTTCGTCATCTTTAAGCATATTCGTTAAACCATCTGTACAAAGCAGTATCTTATCTTCCTTTTCCAGCTTGACCTCGAAAAAATCTGCAAGAACGAATTCCTTTACCCCAATCGCTCTCGTAATAATATTCTTATCCGGATGATTTCTTGCAGCTTCTTTATCAAGACCTCCCATGGTAACCATCTCTTCTACCAACGAATGATCTTTCGTAATCTGCGTAATATCTCTATTTACCACATACATCCGACTGTCTCCGATATTCGCTACCGTTACTTCCTGATTCTTAATAGCAGCAACAACCAACGTTGTCCCCATGCCTCTTAAGCTCATATCTTCTCTTGACTTCTCATATATATAAGCATTTGCTCGATAAATTGCTTCTTGTATGATTTCTTCAATATCCCATTCATTTTTTAACTCTTCAACGGTCTCTACAACTTTCTCCACGGTATGCTTGGATGCATAATCTCCTGCATTATGCCCTCCCATTCCATCGGCAACGATAAAAAGATTGGATAAATTTCCAATCATTTTTTCTGAAGTATATATATAATCTTCATTCAGTTCCCGTCTTTTACCTACATCCGTTATCGCAAATGACTTCAACTGGGTTTCCTCCACTCTCTAATCTGCATGTAATTATTCAGCACCTTCATAATTACGATGAAAAATCCTTTTTAAATTTTGCTGAGACTCTTCTACGTAGCTGGCCACACGCTCCGTCAATATCTCTCCCCATCTCTCTACGTATTGTAACATTAATGTGCTTTTTTTCAAGTTTATTTTGAAAATTTAGAATATCTCTACGCTCGGATTCGATATAATCCCTTTCTTTAATCGGATTTACCGGAATCAAATTAATATGACAATTTACATCTCCAATCAACTTGCAAAGATTCTCTGCATCTTCATTGGTATCATTTACTCCACCTACCAAACTATACTCGAAGGTGATACGTCTCCCTGTCTGTTCAAAATAATAACGACAGGCATCAATAACTTTCTGAATATCATATTTTCTGGCAATTGGCATAAGCTCTGCTCTCTTTTCCTGCGTTGAGCCATGCAAGGAAAGGGCTAATGTAATCTGAAGCTTCTCATCTGCCAAACGACGCATATTCTCTACAATACCACAGGTAGAAACGGTAATATTTCTTTGGCTGATATGTAATCCGTTCTCATCCGAAAGCATTCGCAAAAACTGTAACAAATTATCATAATTATCCAGTGGCTCACCCGTTCCCATGACAACGACATTCGATACACGTTCTCCTGTTGCTCTGGAAATCGCATAAATCTGATCTAACATCTCACCCGGTAACAACGAGCGCTCCAAGCCATCCAATGTAGATGCGCAAAAACGACATCCCATACGACAGCCCACCTGAGAAGAAATACATACCGAATTGCCATGGTGATATTTCATCCATACACTTTCCACAAAATTACCGTCTGCAAGTTCAAATAAAAACTTCTTTGTCCCATCAATCGCAGAGGTTTGCACCATAACCTCTTTTAAAGAGGTATATGTAAAATGTTCCTCACACTTTGCAATAAGACTTTTTGGAATATTCGTCATTTCCTCATAGCTTCTTGCAAGCTTAACATGCATCCACTCATAGAGCTGCTTTGCACGAAACGCCTTTTCACCAAGTGCTTCCATCTCCTTCTTCAATTGTGGTAATGTAAGTGATTTTATATCTTTCATGTTATCTGTCCTTTTTTAATACACTGATAAAAAATCCATCCGTATCATGGATTCCAGGTAGTAACTGCAAATATCCTTTTTTGGTTGTTTCCGAATGCAGCATTTCCGGTAAAGTATCATCCAATGACATCGGTGTCATATTGTATTTTTCCTGTAAAAACTTTACATGCGCTTCATTCTCTGTCTTGTTAATCGTACATGTACTGAATAACAACAACCCCTGTGGCTTCACATAGTTGACTGCCTGCTCTAATATCTGCTCCTGCAATGCAACAATATCCTTTATCGCCTCTGGTGTCATTTTATACTTAATATCGCGCTTCTTGCCGATAACCCCAAGTCCCGAACATGGTACATCTGCAATCACAATATCTGCCTGTCCAATCCAGCTCTCGTCTGGCTGTGTTGCATCCTTACAAACTGCTTGCACATTCTGCAATCCACAACGGTCAAAATTCTCCTGCATAAGCGTAACCTTATACTCTGAAATATCTCTTGACTCTACTTTTCCGGTTCCGTCAAGCTTGTCTGCTGCCAGCATAGACTTACCACCCGGAGCCGCACAAATATCCAGAATCTTCATGCCTGATTTAATCCCCAATGCTTCTATCGCAAGCATGGAACTTACATCCTGAATCACAAAGGCTCCTTCTTCATAACCAGGCAATTGACTCATATCATCCGTCTTTGCAATACGATATGCATAAGGAAGATACGACTGTTTTTCTATGATTCCACCTTGCCCGTGCAATGCTTTTTCAAGTTCTGCCAACTTATCTTTACGAAGTCTAATGGTTACCGGATGCTCTTCAAGCAATCCTTTTAGCAAAATCTCTGTTGTTTCTTTTCCTAACTGTTCTAGCCAAAGCTTTACAATCCACATCGGCATAGAATAGGTAACCGATAGATAAGTTTCCAAATCCTTCTCTTTATCAGGATAAGGAAGCTGTTCTTTGTTTCTAACGATATTACGAAGCACACCATTAACAAAGCCTTTTAAAGTTGAAAAACCTTTCTTTGCCGCAAGCTTTGCTGCTTCATTACACGCTGCTGAATCCGGCACTGCATCCATATATAAAATCTGATACACACTCATTCGCATAATCGTGCGAATAACCGGCTTCATTTTCGCTACCTTGACCTTCGAAAACTGGTCGATACAATAATCAAGCTCTATCATACGCTCCAGTGTACCTTCAAAAAGCCTCTTCATAAAAGCCTTTTCCTGTGCGGAAAGGTAATTGTATTTATTCAAAACATCACGAATCATAACGTGACTATATTCCGTTGGTCTGTCTTCTCTCTGTATAGTAACTGCAAGCAGCATTTCCATAACCAGCTGACGAAGATTTACCTGTTCCTGTTTCATCCTTAATCATCTCTCCTTCTGCCACCAAACAGCATTATGAGACGCAACAACTGTAAGATAGAGGCTGCTGCCGCTGCTACATAAGTATAAGCTGCAGCACGCAACACCTTAGCGCTCTGTGATTTCTCATCATCGGTAACTACACCATATTCCTCCAAGCATACTAACGCACGTCTGGAAGCATTGAATTCTACCGGAAGTGTTACAAGCTGAAATGCTACTGCAAGTGCAAACACCCAAATCCCAATTGTTACTAAGGTCGAATTATATCCCAGTAATACTCCTAATAAAATAATTGGAATACCTGCTTTTGAACCAATGTTTGCTGCCGGAACAAGCATTGTTCTAAGATTTAAAGGACCATAATTCTCATGATGCTGAATTACATGACCACATTCATGTGCCGCTACTCCAAGTGCAGCTACAGACTGTGAGTTGTACACTGCATCTGAAAGCTTTACCACTTTATTTCTAGGGTCATAATGATCTGTCAGATTACCTCTTACATGCTCCACTCTGACATCATGGATTCCCTTATTTCTTAAAATCATCTCTGCTACCTGTGCGCCTGTCATACCTGACATGCTTCTAACTCTCGAATACTTGTTATAAGTTGACTGTACTCTTGAAGATGCCCAAATAGACAACAAAGCACCTATTAACACTAATATATAAGTCGAATCAAAACGATAGTAATAATACGGCATACACTTCCTCCATTCTATGTAACTATTCCATTACTTCTTAGTTACATCATAAAATCCATTGTAAAATTATTTTTCTCCAAGACACATTCCTGCTTTCCATGCATTACCAAGCAGGAAAGATTTGGTATCCATTCTCTTTTTCCCCTCTAACTGAAGCTCTAAGATTCTAAGGACACCATTACCAGTTGCTACATCAATGGAATCCTTATTCACTCTTACAATTGTGCCTGGTTCTTCGTCACAAGTCTCTTCTAATACATCACAATCCCAAAGTTTGAGGCTCTTTCCTTCAAAGAAAGTATACGCACTTGGCCATGAATTTAAACCTCTAACAAGCCTCTCGATTACAACGGCATCTTTATTCCAATCAATCTTTCCAAGCGTCTTCTTCATCATTTTGACATAGCTTGCCTTTGCATGATCCTGTGGAACTGGCGTAATCTCACCTTTTTCAATTTTCACAAGCGTATCTACAATTAACTGAGCTCCTGCTTCTTCTAATTTTACAAATAAAGTTTCCGCAGTTTCCTTCTTATCGATTGGAACAATCACCGTACTGAGAATATCTCCCGTATCAATGCCCTCATTCATCTGCTGAATCGTAACACCGGTTTCTGCTTCGCCGTCAAGAATAGCCTGCTGAATCGGTGCTGCGCCTCTATATTTAGGCAAAAGCGAAGCATGAATATTCACGCAACCGTAACGTGGCATATCTAAAATTTCTTTTGTTAAAATCTGCCCAAATGCTGCTACCACAAAAATATCTGCCTCGTATTTACGCAACTCTTCCACTGCCTCCGGCTCTTTTACCTTAATTGGCTGAAATACCGGAAGGTTATATTTTACTGCACATTCCTTTACTGGCGGAAACTGCATCTGTCCGCTTCTTCCCTTTGGCTTGTCCGGCTGGGTTACTACTGCGGTAACCTCATGTCCTGCCTCTATTATTGCTTCTAATGCGCCTACTGCAAAGTCAGGCGTTCCCATAAATACAACTTTCATTCTCCACCTCTTTGTTCCAATGCTCTCTTAGTCTTCCCACTCTTCGTCATCATCATCCATCGGTGTTACATCTACTAAATCGCCCTCTACCTTTTCTACATAAAGATGACCGTCAAGATGATCAATTTCATGGCAAAACGCTCTGGCAAGCAATTCTGTTCCCTCGATTTCAAAAGTTTCCAGATTTTCGTCCTGTGCTATCACCTTTACATAGTTTGGTCTTGTTACTATACCAGATTTTCCCGGAACACTAAGACACCCCTCATTTCCTGTCTGCTCACCATCAGTCTCCACAATACGAGGATTAATTAACACAATAGGATCTTCTCCTGTTGTATCGATTACTACGATTCTTTTCAAAATTCCCACCTGTGGTGCTGCAAGTCCAACACCATTGGTTTCATACATTGTCTCAAACATATCATCAATCAAATCCTGAATTCTTGGAGTTACTTCTGTTACCTCCTTAGAAATCTTATTTAATACTGGATCTCCAATTTCTCTAATTGTTCTAATAGCCATATTTTTATCCCTTTCCTTAACCTATTTTATATGTAAATGTTTAATAAGCACTCATTGGATTAAAGTCAAACTGCACTGTATCCGCATTCCAACCTTTTTGTTCAATCAAGGCTTCCATCGCATCTTTTACCTTAACTAGCATAGCATAATCTCTATGCTTTACATAGATAATACTGCGATAAATATCATTAATTTTCCCAATAGACGCTGATGCAGGACCAATAACACTAAGACGTTCCTCTTTAAACTGTTGTTTCATGGTGTCTACAAGCTCACTTGCATGCGTCATGCCCATTAGCTCATCATTTGATAATACCAGAATTGCCATCATATTAGCAACAGGCGGATACATCATCAAATCGCGATAAGCAATTTCTTCTTCATAAAAGCCCTCATAATCCTGCTTTGCCGCATGCACGACCGCATAATGCTCCGGCTGGTAGGTCTGAATAACCACTTCTCCCGGAAGTGTACTCCTTCCGGCTCTTCCTGCTGCCTGTGTTAGTAACTGGAACGTTCTCTCTGCTGCCCTGTAATCTCCCACATGCAAAGACATATCTGCTGCAATCACTCCTACTAGCGTTACCTTTGGAAAATCATGTCCTTTTACAATCATCTGCGTACCAACAAGAATATCTGCCTCTTCATTAGCAAACTGTGAAAGTATCTTTTCATAGCTATCCTTATTCTTTGTAGTATCCGCATCCATACGAAGTACCCTTGCTGTAGGAAATTCTTTCAATAACATTTCCTCTATCTGTTGCGTTCCTGCACGAAATCCCAGAATATATTTAGAACCGCATTCCGGACACTTCGTTACCTGAGGCGTTTCATAACCACAATAGTGACATACCAGCTTTCCGTTTTTATGTTCTGACAAGGAAACATCACAATGCGGACACTTCATAACATGCCCACATGCCCTACAGGATACAAAGCCCGCAAAGCCTCTTCGATTTAAAAACAACATACTTTGCTGGCCCTTTTGCAACCTATCCTGCAAAAGCTCCTTTAGCCTTCTACTGAAAATAGAACGATTTCCCTGCTTCAATTCTTCTCGTAAGTCTTCTATATAAACCGTCGGTAGTTCTCCACCTGCCAGTCTGTTATTCAATTCAAAAAGCTTTATTGTCCCTTCCTTTGCTCGAAAATAAGCTTCCAACGAAGGCGTTGCAGAGCCAAGTAACAGACTTGCCTTATGCATACGACAGATTTCCTTTGCAACCTCTCTTGCATGATACTTCGGCATCGTCTCACTTTTATAACTGGCTTCATGTTCTTCGTCTATGATAATCAGCCCAAGCCTTTCAAATGGCGTAAACAGCGCAGATCGAGGTCCTATCATAATATCAATCTCGCCTTTTTTTGCCCGTTCGAACTGGTCAGAACGCTCTCCTGGAGACAACTTAGAATTCATAACAGAAACTCTGTCACCAAATCTCTGATAAAAACGAAGCAAAGTCTGATACGTTAATGCAATCTCCGGAATCAGTACAATTGCCTGTTTTCCTAATGCAATCACCTGCTCAATCAGTTCCATATATACTTCCGTCTTACCACTTCCAGTTACCCCACGAACCAAATAGGTGTCACGAATTCCCTGACGGTATTCCTCTATGATTCCATCTACAACTGCCTGCTGTTCCTCAGAAAGCTGTTTTTTTCCTCCTACTGCCCAACGATTGCTTGTTGTGTCAGGCAAGGCACTACGATAGACATTTTCCTCGATTACCTCTACAAGTCCTGCCTGTTCCAAAGAACGTATCGTCTGTGTCGTAACATTCAGCTTTCCAGTAACTAAGAGCTGTGGCAACGTTGATTGCATAGATAATTCCCGCATTAATCTTGCCTTTGCCGTCTGATGTTTTCTCTCAAATTCCTCACTTTTCAAAAATGCAGTATCCGAATCCACCAAACAACAGACCGTCTTCTTAACCACCTGTTTCATTTTCTGTTTTACAGGCAGTACTGTCTTAAGCGCAGCAATCATGGTAGAACCATAATGTTCCTTAATCCACCAAGCAAGCTTAATGGAATCTGTCTGCGCACTGACTCCTCCTGCTACCACAGAAGCCACCTGCTTTATTTTAGATACCTCATACTCCGGTGTATCCGTAAGCTCCATAACATAGCCCTTTATCAGCTTATTCCCTTTTCCAAAAGGAATCATTACTGACATTCCTACCTCTAACTGCCCTAACAACTCCTCCGGAACACGGTATTGAAAAGGACGGTCAACCTTCTCATGAGATATATCTACGATAATATTTGCGTATATACCTTTCATACTCACACTCCACGAATTTTGCTATTCAAAATCCGCCACACGAAAAATCTACCATTTAAGAATTCTTCGCATTTTCCTCTAATATTTCACGAATCAGTATTCTTTCATCCATTGGGTATTTCACACCCTTAATCTCCTGATAATCCTCATGACCTTTACCTGCAAGCACGATAATGTCCCCCTTTTCACCATGCGTAATAGCATAACGAATAGCTTCCTTACGGTCACTGATTTCCACATAACTTCCCGTAGTCTTTGCAATTCCGGTCTTGATATCATCAATAATATCCTGTGGTTCTTCAAATCTTGGATTATCTGACGTAATAATTGTAAGGTCGGCAAGCTTACCACTCACCTCTCCCATCTCATAACGTCTAAGCTTCGAACGATTTCCTCCACACCCAAAAAGACATACTAATCGATTTGGATTATACTCCTTTAATGTCGTTAAAAGACTCTCTAATGACATTGCATTATGGGCATAATCAATCATCAGTGTAAAATCATCCGAAACCTTAGTCATCTCAATTCTACCCTTTGCCCTTGCTTCCAACAATGCCTTTTGAATGTCCTCTTCCTTAACATCAAAATGTCTGCAGATTGCAATCGCCGTTAACGCATTGTAAGCACTGAACTTACCAGGAAGCTGTGCTTTCGCATCCATATTCAATATACCTGACACCTTGAAATCAATCCCTAAAAATCCTGCACCTGTTACAAGCTTCAAATCACTTGCTCTTAAATCCGCTTCTTCGCTGAAGCCATAGGTTTCTAATTCACACGTATGCCCTTCTAAAACCGTCTTCCAGTGCTTATCATCACAATTTACAATACCAACCTTACACTGTTTGAACAACATTCCCTTACATGCCATATAATGTTCAAAAGAAGTGTGTTCATTCGGTCCGATATGATCGGGCTCCATATTGGTAAAAATACCATAGTCAAAGACAAAGCCCTGTGTTCTATGAAGCATAAGTCCCTGTGAGGATACCTCCATCACAACCGTATCACAGCCTGCATCCTTCATTTCCTTAAAGTACTGCTGTAACAGTAAAGACTCCGGTGTCGTATTGCTTGCCGGAATACATTTATCACCGATAATCGTTTCAATCGTTCCTACAAGACCAACCTTATGTCCTGCATTCTCTAAAATGCTCTTTACCAGATATGATGTGGTGGTCTTACCCTTCGTACCTGTCACACCAATAATCTTCATACTATCTGCTGGATTGCCATAGTACGCCGCTGCAATAAAAGCCATCGCATAACGGGTATCCGCTACCCTAATCAGCGTTACCTGTGTATCTTCCGGTATTTCCACCTCTTTACTAATAACAAGCACTGCCGCTCCTGCTTCCACTACCTCTGCAGCAATTGTATGCGCATCAAAATTAGCGCCCTCTATACATAGAAAAAGACAGCCTTTCGTAACTTTTCTGGAATCATTGACAACCTCAGATACTTCTACGTCTACACTGCCCTTGATACATTCATACTCAAGTCCTTTTAATAACTCATTACATTTCCACATAATTCTGCCCCATTTCTTAACCCCGCGGTTAATGCTATTATATTGAACCCTATCCTAAAGAATACCATATACCCTCTTTAATTTCAATGTTTCCCGCACTTTGGCAAGAATTTCTTACGAAATTCTTGTATAACGCTTACTACATTTCGAGCACTTTCCTAACGAATAACATTGAATATGCTTTGGCATATTCTTGCGCCACAAAGGTGCGCATTAAATGTAAAAGCTCGGCAAAAAGCCGAGCCTTTACTATATTTCTTATGAGGGGGGAGATAGTGAGTGTTTCAACTATCTGTCATTACTATACCTTTAAAATGTGTCGAAAGTGTGTAGGATTCATAAAATAAAACTTATTTTTCTAAACAAATTATGAAAAAAGCTTCCAGATTATGGTTTATATCCACTACTGATAATGCCTCATGACCATCTGTATCGATACATTTCCTCTGAACTCATTGACATCCGGATAGTAAGCAACAGACATCTGAATATCCCGACATGTCCCATAGTACAGACTATCTACACTCGCCTCTCCAAACTTCTGACGCATATAGTTGTTTAACGCTTCGATATCGCCAAAATAAATCATTTCATATACTTTTCCATTCTCATCTGCAACGGTATACTTTGCAACATTCCGATTCTGCCCTAAAATTTTGCCCTTAACAAACCTTACCTGTTTTTGTGCAAACAACGGCTTTGCATTGCCATTTCCAAACGGCTCTAGCTTGTCAAGTTCTTCGATAAATGCAAGACTTACATATTCCATAGGCATCGGAACATCGATCAGAACCTTTTCTTCAAAGTCCTCTTCCGTCAATGTGCAATTCTCATTCAATGCACATCTTAGCTTTTCTACATTTTCCTCTGGCAAAGACAAACCTGCTGCCAACTTATGACCACCATATTTTGTAAAAAGCTCCTTACACTTTGTCATTTCATCATACATATGAAAGGCTTCGATAGAACGTCCTGAACCCTTCACACCATCCTCTGCATTCGTCAATACAAATGACGGCTTTCCGTATTTCTCACGAATTCTTCCAGCAATAATTCCTGCTAGACTTTCGTGTACATCCGGCAAATAGATAACCAATACTTTATCCTTGTCATAGCCCTTTTCTTCAACCTGCACAATTGCCTCTTCTACTCCATCCAAGGTCAATTCCTTACGACTATCATTCATAGACTTTAGATTCCCTGCTATTGTTGCTGCTACCGCTCTATCCGTTGCCTGAAACAGCTCTAACGCACTTAATGCACTGTCTAGTCGTCCTGTGGCATTCAAACACGGCCCTAGAACAAAACCAATCGTATATGGTTTCACATTCTGTGGCTCTGTTCCCGTGGCATCCATAAGCGCCTTCATGCCAAGATTTCTCGTGTTTTTCATAAGCTCCAAGCCTGTTTTTACAATAATACGATTCTCATCTCGAAGCTCCATAACATCACCAATCGTTGCAAATGCCGCAAACTCCATCAGTTCCAAACCTAGCTCTGACTTCATTACCGTCTTCCAATCAGTATGTTGCATTTTTGCAACCAACGCCAAAATGACTTTATAAGCAACCACTGCACCGCAAATCTCAGAAAATGGATACGCACACTCCTCTTGTTTTGGATCAACCACCGCTGCTGCCTGCGGAATGATATAACGTCTCTCTCCATCACTTTCTTCATATGGCACTTCATGATGGTCTGTAATCACTACCGTCATCCCAAGCGTATTCGCATACGCAATCTGCGAAAAGGCAGCAATTCCGTTATCACAAGTCAGTATCGTATCTGCACCTGCATCATATGCCTCTTGAATCAGATTTTCATTTAATCCATATCCATCTTTCATACGATGTGGAATCGCTGTATCAACCACAGCCCCACAATAAGACAAACCTTTATATAATATATAAGTCGAGCATACCCCATCAATATCATAATCACCGATAATTCTAATTTTCTTTTGCTGCGCAATCTTTTCTATCAAAATATCCACTGCCCTATCCATATCCTTTAGCAGTTCTGGGGCATATAAATCATCCATCGTTCCATACAGAAACTTCCTTACGTCGTCATCCTCAATCACATCTCGATTACGAATAATCCTTGCCAACACAGGACTAATCCTAAATTCCTCTGAAAGTCTTTGAAAATCAGCTCTTTTGGCTGCTACCATCCATTTACTCATAACAAAACTCCACGATTGCATAAGGCACACCTTCTATATCATTCAATTGTACCTGCACTTTTCCCTGCTGTTCATAGACAACCGGACAAATTTTTTCTCCAAGATAAGCCTGCTTCTTATATTCCACCCTAAGTTGACTTAACGCTATATTTTCTGGAAGGTATTCATAAGCCATAGTAATATACTCTGAATTATTCAAATGATGATTCGAATCAATCTGTGCTCTATAAACCACTTGCTCCTGTCCGGCTTTTCCTTCTCCTTCCACCGTAATCTTTCTAGGTGCATAATCCATATCCAACTTTTCACCTAGCGGATAACCTGACAAGATTTCCTCATCCGGCTTGCATGGTCTCATATGTTCAAAATCAATCAGCGTCCAAATAGACGATGCTTTTACGATACAATGACCATCCGCATCTTCCATCCAAAAATTACGGTATCCCATAAAGCTTTTAAACTCATACGGTACGGTATAAATTTTTATTGCCTCATTTAATTTCGGCAATCTCTCTATCACAATCTGCCACGAACTAAGCACCCATGCTAGCTTTCTAGATGCCAAATACTCCATATTAACAACCGCTTTATTCTCAGAATCAAAAATACACGTATCCTGAAAATATTTTGCAAGCGCAGGCAATGTCAATATCAGCTTATCATCCACTTCACTGTATCTTACTCTTGTTTCAAATGTGTACATTTTATCTTTTCCTTTCCGTCCTTCTATAATATAAACATCCTTATTATGCCGTACAATAATAAGTGCACTGGATATATCAGATAAAACACATACTTTAATGACATCCCTCTCTCTCCATTATAAAAATGAATCGGTATCATCGCCAATGGTGCTGTTACCTCATAAGAAAAAGCTACTGCTCCAACTAAATCCCTATGCCACTTATTCATTCCTCTGCAATAATAAAACATGACAATAAACAAAACACCAAGATAACGATAATCCACCTTTAGCATATGTGCAACTGCTGCTCCCATTCCTATAACAAAAAGCTGCTTTACGACACAAAATGCATCATAACCTCTCACCTTATCTAATAGCACAAGTGTACACAAGCCTATCACCAATGTAAAATAAACGTTTTGACTGTATGGATACCAAATCTGTCCATAAATTGCCATATCAAACGGTATTTCCGACAAAACAGCAAATACCAAGCATCTCCCAACGTACCTCCAAACATTCTTTGTTAGAAAAAAACCTTCCACGATCAAAAAACAATAGATCGGAAATGCAATTCTCCCTAAGTATCGAAATATTTCATAGGTCGAATAGACATGTTTCTCTAACTGCCAATAAATCGCAATTCCAAAGTGATCTATCAACATTGAAATGACCGCAATCCATTTTAAAGTTGATGCCGTTATGCCCTTTTGCAATCTCTCTCTCACCTATACCCCTCCAATATAAAAGCTGCAACCATAAAGTTGCAGCCCTTTTGTTCTTTTATTTCGCTTTTTTCTGAATCTTAGCTCTTAAAACATACCAAAGCGCACCTGTGATACATACGGATGAATAAGTACCACATACAATACCAACCATTAACGGTAATGCGAATTCACGAATCGATGATACACCTAAAACAAATAACGCAGCAACCATAACGAAGGTTGTTAACGAAGTAAAAATACTTCTAGAAAGAGTCTGACTGATACTCTTGTTTACCATATCTTCTAAAGCATCCTTCTTACCCATTTCTGCCAAATTCTCTCTGACTCTGTCAAAGATAACGATAGTTGCATTGATGGAATAACCAACAATAGTCAGCATACATGCGATAAAGGTACTGCCCACTGACACTCTTGCTACTGCATAGAAAGCAAGAACCACTAATACATCATGCACTAATGCTGCAACAGCACTTGTCGCAAATCGAATATCCTTGAATCGGAACCATATATATACCAACATACAAACTGTTGCAATCGCAACAGCAACAACCGCATCCGTCTTCGTCTCTGAACTAATTGTAGAACTGATTGTTTCTGCTGTAATCAATTCCGCATTAACTCCAAAATCCGCTTCCATTGCATCGGTTAATGCTTGGCGTTCTTCTACCTCTAAACTTCTAGTTTTAAAGATTACCTGGTTAGTTCCTGCTACTTTCTGAACCTGAACATTCGCATCCTTTGTAATTTTCTCAATCACCGGAACTACTTTTGCATCAATATCAGCAAGTGTCATGTCCTCATTAAAGGTTACGTTTGTAGATGTACCGCCAACAAAGTCAAGGCTGTAATTCAAAATATTACCTGTTGTTGTCTTATTTACACCTAAGAACACGAAACCTACTACAATCAAAGCAAGCGAAATTCCAAAGAACACCTTTCTCTTTCCAAGGAAATCGATTGTCTTTTTCTCTTTTGCAATACCATAAAGCTTAATATCCTTTAAGCCAATTGCATATAACGCCTTTAAAATAAGTCTGGTTACAAATAAAGCAGTAAACATAGACAGCACAATACCTAATGCAAGAGTCTGCGCAAAGCCCTTTACCGTACCAGTTCCCTTTAATCCGAGCACTAATGCAGCAAGTAACGTTGTAATATTACCATCTACAATGGCTGACATAGCCTTCTTAAAACCAATATCTACAGCCGATCTTACCGTCTTGCCAGTTGAAAGCTCTTCGCGGATTCTTGCGAAGATAATAACATTAGCATCAACAGCCATACCAATCGCAAGAATAACACCCGCAATACCTGGAAGAGTAAGCGTAAGTTCAAACATATTAATACATAATACTGTAAGAATTGTATAAATAATCAAAGCAATTACTGAAGCAAAACCCGGCAAATAATAAACTGCAATCATAAATACAGCAATCACAGCAAGACCAATTGCACCTGCATAGAGACTGGTCTTAATCGCCTCGGAACCAAGCTGCGCTCCAACCACATTAGAACGAAGCTCCTCTAACTCAAGCTTTAAACCACCAATACGAATCTGGCTTGCAAGTCTCTCTGCTTCTTCGAAGCTATCCATACCGGTAATCTGAGCCTTTCCTTCTGAAATCGTAGTCTGTACTGTAGGAACACTAATAAAATCACCATCATAGTAGATACCAATTGACTGACCGATTGCCTTAGCTGTTGCATCTGCAAAAGCCTTTGTTCCTTCTTCTGTAAAGGTAAGTGCTACCACAAACTGGTTATTTCCCATGTTATCCTGCATAGAACCACCCTGTGCAGAATCTACATCCGTACCAGTCAACACAATACTTCCTTCATCTGCAATCACTTCATCCAAAGTCTTATTTAAAGTAAAGCCACTCTTTCCTTCCTCTACACCCTCACCTGTATAAGTATAGTTCAAATTACCCTGACTATCATACTGTGAAATGAAATATAAAGCACCTGGCTTTCCTAAATCTGCCAAAATCGCTTCTGCATCTGAAACACCCGGAATCTCAATATTGATTCGATCAGTACCCTCGCGATATACTATCGCTTCTGTACTATATGTCTCTACACGCTTCTGCAATTTATAAACCGTATCACTCATATCCTCATCAGAAGGAGTTTCCTCACCCACTACCTGATACGTAATACTAACACCACCTGCAAGGTCAAGTCCAAGCTTAATCTGCGAAGCTGCCCCCGCCTTTTCCGTACCAATACCGAAAATAGCCACATAACCAAGAGCTACCATGGCCACAAGAACCCCTATCAGGGTTAAAATACCTTTACTCTTTTTCATTATTTATATCTCCTTTGTGTAACTACTCAGCGTCTTGCGCCAAAGCTGCCTTTATCATGATTGCACATTCTACACGCTTTCTCTGCAATTCACAGCCGATATCATAAGCATCGTGAATGCTTCCATGGAAATTGTAGGAGTTCGCTGCACATCCTCCACTGCAGTAGAACTTTGCAAAACAATTCTTACATTTTTCCTTAGAATATACATTACATGTCTTAAACTCATCACGGATAGCTGTATTTACAATGCCAGTATCCACATTACCCATCAGGAATTCTTCCTGACCTACAAACTGATGGCAAGGATAGAAATCACCCCAAGGTGTTACTGCAAGATATTCTGTTCCTGAACCACAGCCAGACAAACGCTTGTATACACAAGGTCCACCCTGTAAATCAATCATAAAGTGGAAGAAATTCACACCTTTTCCTTCCTTACGGCGCTTGATTAATTCAACAGCAAGCTTGTCATATTCCTCTAAAATCTTAGGAATATCTGCTTCTTGAATCGCATAATCCTCCGTCTCCGGTGCTACAACCGGTTCTACAGAAATCTGTTTAAAACCTAAGTCAGCAAGGTGACACACATCTGCCGCAAAATCCAGGTTATGATGAGTGAATGTACCTCTCACATAATAATCCATCTGGTTTCTGCTCTCAGCAACCTTCTGGAACTTCGGTACGATTCCATCATAGCTTCCCTGACCGCCACGGAAAGGTCTCATATAATCATGAACTTCCTTTCTACCATCGATACTTAATACGATATTTGCCATTTCCTTATTAGCAAATTCCAAAATATCATCATTTAACAAAACGCCGTTGGTTGTTAAAGTAAAACGGAACTTTTTATGATTTGGCTCTTCCAGACTTCTGCCGTAAGCTACTAAATCCTTCACTACCTGCCAATTCATCAATGGTTCTCCACCAAAGAAGTCAACCTCCAAGTTCACACGACTGCCAGAGTTAGCAACCAAGAAATCCAATGCCTTCTTACCAACCTCAAAGCTCATCATTGCTCTTCTGCCATGATACTCACCCTCTTCTGCAAAGCAATATTTGCAGGCAAGATTGCAATCATGCGCAATATGTAAACACAAAGCTTTTACAACAGTCTCCCTATTTTTAAATGCATCAATGCTCTTTTCATAAATATCCTCTGTAAACAGCATCTGTGCATCCTTTAATTCATAAATCTCATCGATTGTTTCTGCAAGTACTTCCTGATCGAACTTACCTGTCGTAAGCAACTTTTCTGCTACAACAGCTTTATCCGTATCTTCCAACTGATTCTCTACCATGCAGGCAATCACATCATAAACAACATCGTCCACAACATGAACAGAACCACTATTCACATCAAGTACAATATTAAAGCCATTATTTTTATATTGATGTATCAAACTAATTCTTTCCTTTCATACGAAACTTATAAATACCCATCACACACCGGTATCCATACACATAATAAGCAGCGACCCGAAATCGCTGCTTATCTTAATCTTATTTTACCTGTTCGCAACTCTGATTTCCAACAGTGCAAGATGTCTTACAAGCTGACTGGCAGGATGTCTGGCATTCTCCACAACCACCCTTTTTCATAGATTCCTTGTAATCTCTTGTGGTTAATGTTTTGATATGTTTCATAACAAAAGCCTCCTAACGTTATTTAAGTCTAAACGACCTATTTTCATACTCTATGTAGTATAGCATATATTTTTCACTGGGAAAAGTACTTTTACAATTTTTTTATCCAAGCATTCCACCAAGCATGCCACTTCCCACACAAATCGCCATCGTAGTTAAGCAAGAATTTGACAAAAAATTGAATTCTGGTTCCATAGCAATCGACACCGCGCATATAATCAGGAAATATGCTGCTCCCGCCAACATTCCCCATAAAAAACGCCTGTTTTTAGCCCCCTTAGAAAAAAAGAGTCCTGACAACAAAGAAGATATTATATACACAACAACAATCCCTATTTCTACCGTATTTTCACTAAGCTGCAGCTTGTACAGTAGTACCGCCAGAGATGCCAGCATAAGCCCTGTCACAATATATGCTGCCAATAAACACTTTAATAATGCAATTATTCTTTCATACCTTATCATTTCATTAAATCCTCCCAAAATTTTATTTTTTGTTTATTGTTTTCTATATTTAACACTGATATAATCTATGCATGTAACAAAAAAATATAACTTATTTTAAGGAGGATTTTACCTTGGATACCGCTGGTGTCATACAACTTTGTATTCTTGTAGTTTTATTGTTTTTATCCGGTTTTTTCTCGTCTGCCGAAACCGCTTTGACAACACTTAGTCTTGTCAAGGTGCGAACTATGGTTGAAGAGAATCCTACCAAGCGTGTTCTTACGCTACAAAAGGTGCTTGATAACAAAAGCAAGTTAATCAGTGCCATTCTGATCGGCAACAATATCGTTAATATCAGTGCTTCCTCTCTGACGACTACTTTGGTTATTCGTTTGTTTGGTAATGCTGCTGTTGGTATTGCAACCGGTATTCTAACACTTCTTGTTCTCCTATTTGGAGAAATTGTTCCAAAAACATGGGCTATGTATAATAACGAAAAGCTTGCGCTTATGTATTCTGGCATTATTTATTTTTTGATGCAGGTACTAACTCCTGTTATTTTCATCGTTGATATTATTTCAGGTGCAATACTTCGTCTCTTACATATTGACCCAAATAAACGTTCTATTATGACAGAATCAGAGCTAAAGACCTATGTAGATGTCAGTCATGAGGATGGCGTTATTGAGCAGGAAGAGAAAAAATGGATTTATAATGTATTCGACTTTAGCGATTCTGTCGCCAAAGATATTATGATTCCACGAATTGACATGACAACCATTGATGTAGAGGCTTCCTATGAAGACTTATGGAATCTTTTCCGTGAATCCATGTATACAAGAATTCCTGTTTACGAAGGCGAGAACGACAATATTATTGGTATTATTAACGTGAAGGATTTCCTTTTGGTTTCCAATAAAGATTTATTTAAAATACGCGATATTATGCGTGAAGCACATTATACCTACGAATTCAAAAAAACCGCAGATTTATTACTCGAAATGCGTAGCATTACTGCTAATGTAGCACTTGTCCTAAACGAATACGGTGTTACCGTTGGTATGATAACTTTGGAAGACTTATTAGAAGAAATCGTCGGCGAGATTCGTGATGAGTATGACGAGGACGAAGAAGATCTTATCCAAAAGCTTTCTGATAACGAATATCTGGTGGATGCAAGCATGAAGCTTGATGACATTAACGATGCACTTGAAACCACCTTCGCTTCTGAAGACTTTGACTCCATTGGAGGTATTATTATTGAATTATTAGACCGTTTCCCTACAGATGGCGAACAGGTTACAACCGAAGATGGCATTATACTGATTGCCAAAGAGGTTATACAGAATCGAATCGAAAAGGTTCAGATCCTTCTTCCCGAAAAAGAAGAAACAATCGAAACAAATGACAATTTGGGAAGCACAGAACCTACAGAAAACAATTAATCACACAACACAAAAATCGGAATCTGAATCAGATTCCGATTTTTATATATACTTTTATAAATCTGCATAAAAACTATACGTTGTCAAAATCTCTTCCGGAACATCTGACGTTTCCTTTTGGATTGACCTAATTCTTAAATCAAATTCCTGCTTCTTCTTTAAGCAATTTCTACCATGTCTTGCCATCGCAACTTCATAAGGCCTTTGCACTCCCAGTTTTTCTCGTAATGCCTTTTCAAACGGACAATACGTTGCCAGAATCTCTCTTGCCACCTTATTCATCTTCATGGAACCATTCGATTCACTCTTAACCCAAAATTCATAATCAATAAGGAATATTTCTCTTGAGTTATTTCTAGCTTTCTGAATCTGAAGCTTAATCTTCTCTCTTGCCTCATCAGACAAGTCACGATTCTTACGATAGAACTGAATATAATCCATATATTCTGAAGTAAGAGATTTCACCTTGACATCATTCCACTGCATACCCTGAATACATCTGCAAAGCTCCCAACGGAATCTTCCAAACAATTTAACCATCATATCATCTACATTTGTATTTGACATAATAGGGAATGTAAATCTACCCGGCGTTGCCTTATTCTTTCCTCCTACCTCCTGCCACATAGCTGCATTAATACCATACAACGGGAAGAGAATAATATCAGGATATATATTCTGCATTGTTGACTCATGATTAATTTTTAATGCCGTATTGGTATATAATACCTCTCTATAGAATACAGAATAATCTATCTTCATCAGCTTCTGCACACTCTGATTAATCATCTTTTTCGTAATCAGAATCTTATCAAGATAGCCAAATATCGCTTCTTTATAGAGAATCGGCATATATGTAGTCGGTTGTCCATACAAAGTTCTACTATTACTCTTCTGCATGTTCATAACTTCGTATTCTACACGTTTTGTCATATCATTCGTCAGAGCTTTCTGTTCCGCCTCTGTAATATCTCCCATCTTCTTCAATGTTCTAAGATTCTCAAAGTAATCTTCATCAAACTCACTCTTAGACGGTTCTCTCTTACCCTCTTTAATCATATTCAGCCATTCTACCATAGTAAAGACATTACA
Organism: Lachnospiraceae bacterium; assembly: GCA_017436865.1. Classification (GTDB taxonomy): domain Bacteria; phylum Bacillota; class Clostridia; order Lachnospirales; family Lachnospiraceae; genus COE1. The sequence continues at coordinate 21,849 of JAFSCH010000056.1, read as the reverse complement.
TGGTCCCTCATTCTCTTCCGGCTCAATACTGCACAAAAATTCCAAATGCTCTTGCTCCAGCAAACGCTCATCCAGCATACCAAAATTCAGGAATAACTCTACCGCCTTCGGCAACGTTGCAACTCCTTGACTCAGCTTCATATAGCAATCATAGTATAGCTGGAATACAATCGGTGTAATTGTCTTCTTTGCCTTCTTTACATCATCTTCTATCGACATTCTATCCGGTGCCTTAACCAAATAATCTACATTTGTACGAAGCTTTTCTGCTGTTTCTTCATCTAACGCGGCAAATTCAATCACCTGATTCATAGAATTTGTAAGCGACAATACATCTCTCTTCATTGCCGCATCTTTTTCTTCCTGCGACTTCTTCTCACTCTCTGTCATTTCCTTAGAAACAACGTCTTGAATTCGGTTTTCCATCGCTTCAAAATCAATCATCGCAACATTCTGACACTGTTTCTGTAGTTCCGCATGTTGGAACTGTATTTCCTTCAAAATATCTTTGAGCAATCCCTTCATTTCTTTAGGAACATCGCCTTTTCTCCTCATCTCTGCCCCCTGCACGCAAGCATATTCAAACAGATTTTGATTCGGCCTAGTTCCCACTAGTTCTAATAACTCTTTGATATAATCAATCATGGCATTACAATCACCATAAAAAGAATCCACCATGTGCATAATCTCAGTTGCCTGATATACCACCATATCTTCACTATACGAAAAATACTGTTTATTTACCGCTAAAGGAATTTTTGCCCCTTCTTCATAATACGTCAATCGTTCTTCATTCTCATCTACAATCTGATCATACGGCTGAATATCCTCTATCTCCTGCAATGGTATTGCCTGAATCCCCATCGCCTGACATAACGCAATATATTGCTGATAGCTTTTCTGTGCAAACTGGTATAAACGATACACTCTGTTATATAAATCCTGCCTAATCCTTGCAAGTGCTGTTACATATTTAAATTGGGAAGAAACCATAATCGCACGATAGTCCACATTTTTAGCAACAATACTTCGTATCGCTTCCTCACCAGTTATCGGCAATGCATATACTACCGAATCTTCCATCGCAACATAGGTTGCTCCATATGTTTCCTGTGGAATATCATTTAATGCAATCAATGCCCCCTGCCCTCTAACCAAACGCATCCAGTCATTTTGCATCAGCACCTTACCAGCTAAAACAATACCCACCTGTGTTACTGCATCGCCCTGCTTAAAAATCACTTCGTTCTTCTTAACAGCGTTTTTACCGTTCACACTAAGCATAGACTTCCTTCCTTTCCTTTGTACACTATTTCAACAATTTTTTCCAATCCACTACTTCTATATCTTTCGGAAATGTACTACCCTCTTTTACACATATACATACCATATAATCTAAAATCGTATCATATACTTCTATTTTTGCTTTAATATCTTTCTCCGTATCTATTATCATTGTGAAATCATCTGATGTAAGGTATTGGCTAATTCCTTTACCAATCCCATCTCCTGTCAGCTTTCCGTAGCTTTCCTTCGCCGTCCACAGCTTATAAAACATATTCTGTTTTTCTACTTCCTGCGCTCTAAGAATTCTTTCATATTCTTCCTGCGCAAAAAAACGTTTTGCTACTTTTTCTTTCCACGGTCGCATTTCCTGAATATCTGCTCCCAACTCTTTGCTATGCACCCCACATATTACCCAGTCTCCCGAATGTGACAATGAATAGCAAAACTCAGGATATTGCACAATACTTGGTTTTCCCGATATAGAACGTTGTATTTTAATCTGTTCCCATTGCGCAACGGTATATCCTTCTCTCAAAAAACTATACCGTAGCAAAAGACCAGCACCGATACTTTGTATCCGATCTTTTTTTTGTTTTAATTCAACAATTCTCTCTCTCCTTGTGCAATCCAACAAATGAATCCATTCAGACCATATCTCTTCCTGCATCGTTTTCAAGGCTTCTGTATTTGCTGCATATATCTTCAAGTGTCTACCAACCCTTCTTACGCGCTTGTATAGATTTAAATTTGCCCCGGCATTCCACCGGGGCAGATTCTATTCTTATATTAATATTTTCCGAAGTCCCCGTCCAGTGAAATAATGCTTTCATTATCGCGATACACATCATCTTCGCCGTTCATCAAGTTTTCATCATGAAACTCATTTCGATAAACTCTTCCTGATAATAGCTTATACTTAGCAACTGCATGCTGAAGCTGACCAGCTAAAGAAGATAACTCTGCACTTGCTGCTGCACATTCTTCACTTGTTGCGGAATTTGTCTGAACAACATCTGCAATTTGTGTAATACCCGCATTTACTTGTCCTACGGAATTAGCCTGATTTACAGATGCTGTCGCAATACCACTTACCAACTTCGCAATATTTTCTACCGATTCCTGAATTTCCTCTAATGCAACTGCTGTTTCTTCAGCAAGCTTAGAACCAATTTCTACCTTTTTAATAGAATCTTCAATCATTTCAGCAGAATCCTTTGCCGCCTCTGCAGACTTACTTGCCAGATTTCTTACTTCATCTGCAACAACTGCAAAGCCTTTTCCATGAACACCTGCTCTTGCCGCCTCAACAGAAGCATTTAATGCTAAGATATTGGTCTGGAATGCAATATCATCAATAACCTTCATAATCTTAGAAATATTTTCAGAGGATTCATTAATATCCTTCATCGCTTTAATCATTTGCTTCATCTGGTCATTTCCACGGATTGCTCCATCCTTCGTATTCTGTACCAGATTATTTGCTGCATTTGCATCCTCAGCATTTAATTTTGCACCATTTGCAATTTCTTCAATAGAAGCTGTGATTTCCTCAATTGCACTTGCCTGCTCTGTAGTGCCCTGTGCCAAGGAATTACTTGCACTTGCAACTTCATTTGCACCGGAAGCCATTCTAGCAGCCGCATCACGGATAACAGAAAGATTCTTATTGTTTTCTCTTACCATTTTCTTTAATGCTTTACCCATTACATCTTTATCACTTGCCGGTACATAGCTTACAGTCAAATCTCCACCTGCCACTTCTTCTGCGACTCTTGCCTGCGCACCGATATTATGAATCATCTTGGTAAAGTCATCCATCAGATCGCCAAATTCATCCTCTCTATCTTTTTCCAATGTCTGATTAATATCGCCCTCTGCCATTCTAACTGCAACATCTGATATTTTACTAATCGGAACCAAAATATTTTTACGCACAATAACAATGGTTCCTGCTACACAAATTACATAAATCACAAATGCTACAATCATAATAAAATTGCATCTTGATGTTGTGTATTCCTCTACATCAGCATACGGTCTTCCTGCAAACATCATGCCCACAATACTTCCATCACCATTCTTTAATGGCATATAATATCCCGAATACTCTTCATTATTAATCAAAATCGATTCTACAAGAAATTCTTGCCCTTCACCCAATACTCGAGCTGCAACCTCTGAATCTGCTTTTGTTCCTACCACTCTCTGACCATCGCTATTAATAATTGTGGTAGCACATCTAGTATCCCCATAAAATACAGTAAGCACACTATCATTTTTGTTTGCAATCTTATCCAAAAACGCAATGTTCTCTGTAATATTATATTTACCTTTAAAAAGAGCATCACTTACCATGCGGTAATCACCTGTGTCTACTTCCTCCAAAACAACACTCGTTGCAGAAGTAATACCTTTTAATCCTTCTAAAACCTTATCCTCCAAGCCTTCTCTTATCGTAAGACTCGAAAAAAAAGTAAGAATAATACATGCCGTCAATAACGGTACTGATGTTGTACACAAAACCATAGTTTTGACATCCATACGAAATTTCTTTTTCTTCTTTTGTTTCTCCATAACAGTAACATCCTTTCACACATTAATGCTTATGACTACTTTATTTCTATTTTAAATTGTTTTTCTTTTTTAGTCAATAGAATATTATTATCTGTCTTTTAAAGATTGTTGCAAATATTTACTCAAATTAGTAAATATTTTTTCATGACTGTTAGAGCATTTTTCTCAAGTCTTGAAACCTGCGCCTGCGATATTCCAATATATTCCGCTACCTCCATTTGTGTCTTTCCCTCAAAAAAACGCAGCGTTATAATCTCATTCTCTCTCTCATTTAATCTTTTCATAGCCTCGCTTAAAGATATATTTTCAATCCAGTTCTCTTCCCTGCTCTTCTTATCACTAATCTGATCCATCACATATAAGGTATCTCCACCTTCTGTATATACCGGTTCATACAAACTCATCGGATTCTGAATCGCATCCAACGCATAGACAATATCCTCCTTAGGAATTCCGATTTCTGTTGCAATTTCCACAATTGTCGGTTCCTTTAGATTCTTCTTCGTCAGACTTTCTTTCGCATAAATCGCTTTATAGGCTATATCCTTCAAGGAACGACTTACACGAATCGCATTATTATCTCTTAGAAATCTTCGAATCTCACCAATAATCATTGGAACTGCATAAGTAGAGAATTTCACCTCTAATGCAGGATTAAAATTATCAATTGCCTTGATCAAACCAATACATCCGATTTGAAACAAATCATCTACATTCTCATTTGCCTGCGAAAAACGCTTAATAACACTCAAAACAAGTCGCAGATTTCCCTTTATATACTGTTCTCTGGCCTCCTCATCTCCCTCCTTGATCCTAGCAAACAATGCTTCTTTCTCTTCATTTTTCAAAACGGGAAGCTTTGCTGTATTCACACCGCAAATCTCTACCTTACCAAGCGCCATATCTGTTACCTCCATATTTCTATGCCTTTTTAAGACATATGTACGATACGGTGTTCAGCTCATACTTCCCTTACTTCATACACTCTATAGCTTTCTTAACTAGCCATTTCGCGTTTCAATCTCTTCATAATCTTCTTCTCTAATCTGGAAATGTAAGATTGTGATATTCCAAGATATGTTGCAACCTCCTTCTGCGTCATCTCCGTTCCATTTGGATCATTTAGACCAAAACGTAATTGAATAATCGTTCTTTCGCGGTCACCCAAGCGATTTACAGCCCTCCGCAGCAATTTTCTTTCTGTTTCATTTTCAAGATTTCTATATATAACATCCTCATCTGTCCCTAAAATATCTGATAACAGCAATTCATTTCCATCCCAATCCACGTTCAATGGCTCATCAATAGAAACTTCAAGCTTTGTTTTGTTGTTCCTTCGCAAATACATCAAAATCTCATTTTCAATGCAACGGGACGCATACGTTGCAAGCTTAATATTTTTATCACGATTAAAGGTATTAATCGACTTAATCAATCCTATCGTACCTATGGAAATCAAATCCTCTACGCCCACTCCAGTATTATCAAACTTCTTTGCTATATAGACTACTAACCGGAGATTATGCTCGATTAAAAGTGCCCGAAACATATCCGCATCCTCCGTCTCCAATCCATTAATTGCCTCATTTTCTTCGACACTTTCTAATGGTGGCGGCAAAATTTCTGATCCACCAATATAATGAATCTCCTGCTTCCCACCTTGCAAGCCATTCTCTCTTTTACCCATATACACCCGCATACGTCCCGGTAAATACATATTTAATATCATTTTCTCCCTCCTGTTATAACAGCAAGCTTTGATGCAAAATCATTTGATAGCTTTTATCATTTGAAAGATTTCCTTCATAAAACGCTATAATCGCATTTTTTTGCACAATTTCCCTGTCATCTTGTCTTATAATCAATTTTTCAATTTCTGTTCCTTGTAACATGCCATGTTCTTGTCCTATACTATGAAAAGGAATCACTTTAAACTTCTCTGGAGCACACTCTTCCACAATATTATGCCACACATTACTTTCCACAATCGATACCGGTTTCCCACTAAAAGGTTCTCTTAACGCATTACCCGTATCCAACAACGCCTTTAATTCTACACTTTTCCCTCGCTCCGTAAGTTCCACATAATATATTGGCTTCTGCCTATTTCTATGATTTTGGTATGTCATATACAAAAGCGCAACACCCATCACCCCCATTGCCAACAGCACAAGGACAATTCCATTTACACGCCCTCCTATCAACCATTCACTAACCTGATGAATCTTTGCATAGGAAAATACTAGCGCAAAATAATACACCACGCCCTGTATAAGTTCATTCCACTTTTTCTGTTTCATGCAAAGTCTCATCATCACCATACCCGTAATGCATAATATAACAATATAAATAAGTCCAAATTGCAGTCCGATAATCAACATAAATGTTGACACGAACGCTCCGAGTGTTGCCGCCACTACGACTCTTCCATAATATATCCGCTTACGCATCAGAAATAGTGTCAATACAAGCATTGCTCCATCCAGCAACAAATTCTCTATCAAATATAAATCCCAATATAATTCATATATCCTTACATCACCTCTTTTAATTATTCAGTACCTAAATAGTTACCTTGTCTCTTTATAAAAAGAGTATATAAAAAAATCCCCGCTTTTTTTGTCAAAGCAAGGGATATAATACTGTTTATTTTTCGACAAAATAGTGCGTGCCAGCGCACGCACTTTGGCAAGAATTTCTTACGAAATTCTTGTCTAATACCTACTACGTTACAGCGTTTTCCTATTTTTCAAAATACTTACTACTTTTCGAGTATTTCCTAACAAAACAAAAACACAGAGCTGATGAAGCTCTGTGTTTTTAATAATAAGTACTTCTTATCTCTTTAAGAAATCAGGAATCTTTAATGATTTTTCCTGAACGTTACTCTTTAAATCTGCTGGTCTCTGAATCCCTGGAAGTGGTCTTATCGGAGCAGTATTCTGAGTCACGTTACTATTTGCTGCCTGAATTACATTGATTCCAGCCGGCTTATTTACAGTAACCGGAGTCTTAGGTGTTACAGAGAAATTACTTCCTATCTTGTTTGCATTGTTTGCCTGATCTAGCCCTGTTGCAATAACAGTAATTGTACAAGAATCTGTCATGCTCTCATCATACTTAGCACCAAAGATAACATTTACGTCCTCTCCAGTTAACTCCTGTACAAAGCTTGCGGCATCGTTTGCATCAAAGATAGAAATATCACCTGAAACGTTAAGAATAACATCTGTTGCACTGTTAATGGTAGTCTCTAATAATGGAGACTCAACAGCCATCTTAATCGCATCTGCTGCCTTATCTTCACCCTTACCAAATCCAATACCAATATGAGCAATACCCTTGTCCTTCATAACAGTCTGAACATCTGCAAAGTCAAGATTAATAACGGATGGTACGTTAATCAAATCTGTGATACCCTGAACTGCCTGCTGCAATACTTCATCTGCTTTTCTCAAAGCATCTGGCATAGTTGTCCTTCTATCGACAATCTCCAAAAGCTTATCATTCGGAATCACAATTAAAGTATCAACATGTCCCTTTAACTTTTCAATACCGCCTAATGCATTGGTCATACGTGTTCTTGCTTCAAAACGGAAAGGCTTTGTTACAACACCAACGGTAAGAATACCCATTTCCTTAGCAATCGCTGCCACGATAGGAGCTGCACCAGTACCGGTTCCTCCTCCCATACCACACGTTACGAATACCATGTCCGCACCCTTAAGTGCTTCTTGTATATCTTCTGAACTCTCTTCGGCTGCTTTCTCACCTACTTCAGGCTTTGCACCCGCGCCGAGACCTTTGGTTAACTTTTCACCGATTTGTAACAACTTAGGTGCTTTACAAAGCTGCAAAGCCTGTTTATCTGTATTCACACCAATAAACTCAACACCTGTTATGCACTCATCTATCATTCTATTAACCGCGTTATTACCTGCACCACCGACACCTACAACGATAATTCTTGCTGCTGCATCTGTCTCATTTGATTTAATCTCGAGCAAGTTTCCTTCCTCCTTCACAATTCCTTTTAAATTCCATCTATCCTATCATATAATTTTTTTTGCAATTTATCAACCTCTTTTTTACTTTTCTTCGGATTTTATGTTACTCTTTTTCAAATGTTATGCTTTTCTTGCCTAAAGTATAGTTCTGTAAATCCAAAGTTCCACGTTCTCCGGCAAGTGACGGCAATATATATGGCAACTGCATAAGCTTCTCATCCAGGTTCTCCAGCTTACCTATGTTAACCTTTACCTTGTCATATCCTAAAGTTACCTGATAATTCGCATCAAACTGGATCTTATCACAGATTACATTATATTTACTCAACACTTTTGTAATCGTCAATATATCCTGAAAAATACTGTCATTTTCAACCGGAAGCTTCTCATACAGCATAATATGTTCAAAAGAAAGCCCTGTTACCTGCGGAATGCCTTTTGTCGGCACTTTAGCCGCCTCAATGACAACGCCGTCATTATCAAAATACATATATCTCCCTAAATATTCCACATAACCTGCAAGTGATTTCTCATATACCATAATCTTAATGGTATCATTTGCAGTCACAGTCACATCCATTGTTTCCACAAATGGAATATCTGTTATTTCCTTATTTTTATATTTCATGGATAAAAACAGTGAATTATCACCAAAATACCCTGTCATAATCATATCCTGAATTTCCTTTGAAGAATAATGCTTATTCCCCTCTACAATCACATTTTTTACTTCAAAATGTATTAAAAGGAAATACATAACAGACAGCAATATCGTAATCGTCCCCAGCACAACAATAATGCCTATCTTCCATTGTAAATGTGGTATGACATCGTAGTCTTTTTTTACATATTTCCTTTTCAGCCATTCCGTACCTTTAAAGTTACTTTTCTCTCTCATTCTCCGTCATCCTGTCTATATGCGCACCAAGCATTTTAAAATCTCTGACAATATCCTCATAACCCCTGTTAATATAGCAAGTTCCCACAACTGTTGTCATTCCTTCAGCTGCAATCCCTGCTGCTACAAGCGCCGCACCGCCTCGAAGTTCTCTTGCAATCACATTGCGCCCGCTCAACTCTGTTCCTCCGCTTATCACAACCTGGTTGCCATTTTCTCTGATATAGGCACCCATTCTCCGTAATTCTTCGACAATCTTAAATCGTCCATTAAAAATACTCTCCTCCAATACTAACTCTCCTTTTGCCGTTACTGCTGCCACAAGCAAAAGTGACTGCAAATCCGTGGGAAATCCCGGATATATATCCGTTCTAACAAGCGGAAGATTCTGTATTCTGCCTCCACAGTAAAGCTGTATTTCTCTTTGTTCTTCTCTAACACGAATGTCATTTCCCATTGCTTTAATAACTTCAATAACGCTTCCCAAATGCTCTATCGGCGTTTCCTTTAAGCATATACTGCCTCTTGATACCATCGTTGCAAACAAATAGGTCCCTGCCACAATACGGTCTGGTATTACCTCAAATGAAACCGGATGAAGTATCTCAACACCTCGTATTCTTAGCATCGAAGTACCTATCCCTTCTATATCAGCCCCTGCTGTTTTCAGGAAATTACAAAGTGCATCTATTTCCGGCTCTCTTGCTGCATTTTCTATATAGGTCTCACCCTCTGCCAGCACCGAAGCCAAAATAATATTTTGCGTTGCTCCTACACTGGAAAAAGGGAACACAATTCTTGCTCCCTTGAGCGTCTTTGCTCCTGCATAAATATAATTGCCTTCTACCGAAATATCCGCCCCAAGCAAAGAAAGCCCCTTTAAATGCAAATCAATTGGTCTCTCACCAATCACACATCCTCCCGGGTACTCAATCCCTACCTCTTTCATTCGACTCAGCATTGCTCCCATCAAAATAACAGAAGAACGCATCTTTCGGACATATTTTCCCGGCAATCGATACTCTCTCACATTCGTAGCATCAATTGTAACCACATTTCCAACCTGCTCTACCATACAGCCTGCACATTCCAGTAATCTTAACATGTAGCCAACATCTGTGATTACAGGACAATTACGAATGATACATCGTCCCGGTATCATCAAACATGCCGCCAGTATTGGTAATGCAGCATTCTTTGACCCCTGCACTCTTACACTTCCATGAAGCGGAGTTCTTCCTTCGATTCTTATTAGCTCATCCTGTTGCAGGCAGTCAATTTCTGCCATTTCTTTGGTATCTATTTCAGGCAATTTGGATTTATACATAAAGTCACACCATATACTAGTAAATTAAAACATTATATGTATGACTTCAAAAAAATATGAATTACTGTATCATTTTCTTACGATCTCAGCAGTAAATACTTCGCCCTACCTGAACAGTTACGAATTCCTTACCGTTTTACTTACATTTAATACAAGCCCGATTTCGGCAAGCAGGAACAACACTGAGGTTCCTCCATAGCTGATAAACGGCAATGAAATACCCGTATTCGGAATCGTATTGGTTACAACCGCAATATTTAGGATAACCTGTATCGCATAATGAGCCATAACTCCTACTACCAATAACGCACCGAATAAATCTACCGTATTATTCGCAATCACCATACAACACCAGATTAATACAATAAACAGAAAAATAACCGCAATTGCTCCAAAAAGCCCTAATTCTTCGCAAATAATCGAGAAAATCATATCGTTCTGTGATTCAGGAAGAAAACCTCGCTTCTGCATACTCTGCCCGAGACCTTTTCCCCAGATGCCGCCAGACCCAATCGCATACAATGCCTGTAGCGTCTGAAATGCTCTATCGGTACTATAAGACTCCGGATCTAGCCACGCACGAATTCTCTGCATACGGAAGTTTCCGCCGGCATCACTAGCAACGGTAACCCATACAATCCCTACCACACCTACAATTCCAATGGCTCCAAGTGCCACAAAGTGCTTATAATCAGGAACTGCCACAAAGAGCATAGCCATTGCGATACCAAATACAATAATAGCGGAACTCATATTATTAGTAATCTGCCACAGCATCAACGCCAACACTGCAGGTGGCACCAGCACAACTGCCAGCCCTTTTGGCGTTCTCAGACTTTTTCCAAGCTTCGTAATAATACTCGCCTCATAGATAATCACACCGATTTTGGCAACCTCTGCAGGCTGCATCGTAATAAACCCAAGGTTAAGCCATCTGGTAGCACCATTTCTGGAAATTCCAAGTGGCGATAATACGAGCAAAATCAATGCTGCAGAACCAAGGAACGCCAATGCATCCCATCTCTTCCAAAAAGAGTATGGGATTCTAGATATTACTACCATCAGTACAAAACCAAGTAACGTCGAACCTGCCTGCTTCTTCAAAAAAAACGCCGAATCTCCATAATCAATTCCTGCTTCATAAGAACTTGTTGAATAAATCATCAAAAGCCCAAAACCAACCAAGAACAATACTACCGTCAGCAATACATAGTCAAAATTATGTCTCTCTTTTCTCTTTTTACCCGTTGTCTGTTTTCCTGACACTTTATCACTCCCCAAGCTTATTTACATATTCCTTGAACATCTTACCTCTTACCTCATAGTTCGGGAACATACCCCAGCTTGCACATGCAGGAGATAATAACACCGCATCGCCAGCCACAGCTTCCTTTACACAGATATCCAAGGCTTCTTCAAAGCTTTCCGCAAATACAATCTGCTCAAAGCCGTGTTTTCTCGCACATTCTGCAATCTTCTCTCTTGTCTGTCCAATTAACACTAACAACTTTACCTTATTGTCAAAGCTCTGAATCCAGTCATCATATTCGCTTCCCTTATCATAACCGCCACCAATCAAAATCGTTGGCTTATCCATTGCTTTAATCCCTTGAATAGCCGCGTCCGTATTCGTTGCCTTAGAATCATTATAATACATAACACCCTTTTTTGTCGCTACATATTCAATACGATGTTCCACAGCCACAAAACGTTTAATCGTTGCCAAAATATTTTCCATTGGCACTCCGGCATGCATACTAATACCAATCGCTGCCATCACATTTTCAATATTACAGATACCCACTAGATTCATATCTGTTTTCACATTCAAAAGCTTGGTTACTTCCCCATTCTTTGCAAAGAAAATCTCTTCTCCATCCAAATACAGACCATTCTCCAGCTTTCTTGCTGATGAGAAAAAGACAACCTGAGCCGGACAACGTGCACCAAAATCTCTTGTATATTCATTCTCATAATTCAATACGCAGAAATCATCCTTCGTCTGATTAAGTGTTATCGCTTCCTTTGCCGCCACATAATTCTCCATCGTATGATGTCTGTCAAGATGGTCCGGTGTAACATTCAAAATAGCAGAAACCTGCGGATGGAAATACTCGATTGTCTCTAACTGAAAACTGGAAATCTCTGCTACCGAAACTGTTTCCTCTGTCATAAGAGGAGCCGCCTGTGTATATGGATTACCAATATTTCCAACAATATATACACTTTCAAAATATTCCTGCATAATCTGGCCTACTAGAGAAGTGGTGGTCGTCTTTCCATTTGTCCCCGTAATCGCAAGCACTTTTCCCTTAGCATAATTGTAGCCAAGCTCAATCTCACCCCATACCGGAATCTGCTTCTCCTTCATCTTTAATACAAAATCCGCATCCGTTGGCACTCCGGGGCTTAGCACTGCCAACGCTATATTCTCAAGAATCTCTTCTGTAAATGCTCCAATCACAATCTCAGCCTTGCTTCCTGCCTTTAACTTTCCTCTGACATCGCTCTCCTTCACGGCTGTATTGCCCTCATAAATCACCGGAATCGCACCATTGGCCTCTAACAATCCTGCTGAACCAATACCGCTGATTCCTGTTCCTACTACGATTACTCGCTTACCCGTTAAATCTACCATAATTATTCTCTCCTCACAGATAACACTCTTAAAGCTGCAAAAATAAATGCCTGCTTCGCAGTCGCTTATTTTTGTTGCGATACGGTTACATTATATCCTATCTCATTTAAATAAGGAAGAATATTTTCAAAAAGCTGTCGCACGATTGGGGCTGCAATCTGGCCTCCATAATATTGCCCCTGCGGGGTATCAATGATTGCCATTGCCATAACCTGAGGATCTTCTGCAGGCGCAAAGCCTAGAAAAGAGGAAATATATCTGCCCGTTCCTCTTGGAAGCGTCTGACTGGTCGCGGTCTTTCCACCCACACGAAAACCCTCTACATAGCCATTTTTACCACCACCATTTTCTACCACCTGCTCCAATATATAACGCATCTTTTCTGAGGTATCTTCCGAAACAATCCCTTCCATAATAGGGTATTCGAACTCTTCTATGATATCTTTCTCCTCGTTCATTACACGTACTCCAAAATGTGGTGTTACCACATCTCCACCATTGATAATACCTGCAACTGTTGCCATTAATCTAACCGGTGTAATCTGAAACGACTGCCCAAAAGAAATGGTTGCAAGCTCTACCTCTCCAATATTATCCAGCTTATGCATAATCGTTCCCGCTTCTCCGGGCAAATCAATTCCTGTTTTTTGCTTCATGCCGAACTGTTCAAAATAGTTGTAATAACGCTCTGCACCAAGCCTAAGACCTAATGCCACAAATGCCGGATTGCAAGAATTCATCGTTGCCTCCACAAAGGTCTGCTGCCCATGTCCTCCCGCCTTATGACATCGAATACGCCTATCATCTACAATCGTGAAACCAGGACAGCTAAATCCGTCTTCCAGAGTCACCGTTCCTGCCTCTAAGGATGCCGCTGCCGTAATAATCTTGAATATTGACCCCGGCTCATACGTATCATTGATACAGCCATTTCTCCACATCTGGTTTAACAGATTTTGTTCTTCCTCCTGTGTCGTACAAGCGGCTTTTGCCTCTTCCAGTTCCGGTATCAAGGTAAATGGCTCATTCAGGTTAAATTCCGGTACATCTGCCATTGCCAATATCTCGCCATTTTTTACATTCATCACAATAATCGACACTCCTGCTGCCTGTTTCGTCTCATACGCCTGCTTAGCAAGCTGTGTCGCATACTTCTGAATATTTACATCAATACTGACATACAAGTCATTTCCTGCAATCGGCTCCTCGCGCTTTTCACCCATGCCCTCCTGCTCAATGCCTTTCGCATCCGTAAGTGTCAGAATCTGCCCCTTTTCTCCGGTCAGATATTCCTCATATTTCACTTCCAAGCCGATAATCCCCTGATTATCACCACCCGTAAAACCAAGCACCTTGGATGCCAAGTCACCAAAAGGATAATACCGTTTATAATCCTCATCCACCTTCACCCCTGCAAGGTCAAGATTTCGTATCACATCACCTGTTTCCTTATCTACATTGCTCTTAATACGTTCTCGTGCAGAATATTTCTCTACTCTCTTTCGAACATACTCTTCTGACAAATCAAGCTCTCTGCTCAACACCTCGATTACCTCTTCCGGATTCTCAATCTGACTATGAATCACTGAAATCGTACACACCGTACGATTGTCAGCAAGCACCGTTCCTGTCGCATCGATAATCCTTCCTCTTGCCGCCTTAATGTCTCTTTCTCTCTCATGCAGCTCATCCGCAAGCTCTACATAATGCTCTGAACAAAACAGCATCAGATACCCCAATCTCCCTAACAGACCCACCAATACGATAATGCAAAGCATACACATGACAAATATCTTCTTTTTCTGTGTCGTTTTATTCCTTGCCATAAAAAACCCCATACAAGTCATTACTAATAGTATATTAGCACTTGTATGGGGTTATGAATTATACTTTTCTTTTATCAAGTGCCATTATCTGCCTCCTATCAGTACTTCTTTCCCTCTAAATCCAAATCCATATTTGTAAATATTTTCCCTTACAATTCCTCTGGCACATAAATCTGCTTCGTACTGCTTTTCTTCTATTTGCTTAAGAGCCGCTTCTACTGTTTCTTCTAATGACTCTTCTCTTTTTGGCTTATGCACTTTAAATTCTAAAATATATGCAGCTTTACTTTTGTCACGCGGTTCAAGCATTACATCATATCTACCATAACCACTTTCTCTGTTTGAGGTCAGTATATATTCCTGTTGTAGTTCTACCAGCAAGCCCAAAACCAATCCATGATAGAATCTTTCCGGCTGTGCTTCTTTTGATACCCGTCTTCCTGTATCAAAATAGGTAAAAATTTCACAGCTAATATGATTCATCAGTTCATTCATTGTATCTAAATCCTGTGATAACAATGCTTTCACAAATTCATTATACTGTCTTTTTGCTGGTGTAAACCATCCATTTATCATGGTAATAAACATTCTCTGCACTTCACCATTGGTTAATTGTAAATCATAGAGTGGTTGCTTTCCTAACGGTATCAAATTCATTTTTTCATAGGTCAGCACTTTCAAATATCCACTTGCAAGTAATAAGCTCCACACTGCATCTTCATCATCATCCAACTGATTATATACAACCTGTTCATCAATCGGACATCTTATCACGTCGCCTCTAATCAAGATTTCAAATAGTTCCTTGATATCAGGATTGCCCTCTCTGATTAACTTATTAACCAAACGATTTCCACTTGTATTTGCCCAATAGGTGTCGTACTCCTTTTTATTAAGGAAATTTAACACAGACCATGGATTATAGATATCTGTATATTTTCCAAATACGAATCCATCATACCATAATTTTACCTGTTCTTTTTCACTACTTAATCCAAATTCGTCAAGCGCTACAAAAACTTCCTCTTCTGTAAATCCAAAGCTTGTCGCATATTTATCTGACGTAGTTGTCACTACCTCTAAATTATTCAAGTCAGAAAAAATCGATTCTTTGCTTACCCTGGTAATACCTGTCATCAGACCTCTCTCCAAGTATGGATTCGTCTTAAATGTAGAGTTAAACAAGCTTCTGGTAAATGACACAAGTTCATCCCAATAACCATTTACATAGGCTTCTTGCATAGGTGTATCGTATTCATCAAGAAGGATAATTGCTTTTTTATTATGATGCTTATATAAAAACTTAGAAAGGAAATTCAAGGACAAAGTCACATCTGCATCATTCGTTGTTTTTTTCATATTCGCGATAATCTCTTTTTCATCTATTGACAGTTTTTCACTATCCAGCAAATACTCAAAATCAACAAATATTGCATTAATCAGCTTTCCTATTTTTTCTCTCGTGGCCTGATAATTATCCTCTTTAATATGGGCAAATGACAGAAAAATAACCGGATATGTTCCCTGTATCTCTCTATATTCTTCATTCTCCCAGATGGAAAGACCTTCAAACAAATCTCCTCTGTCTACATAATTCACAGAAAAGAACTGTTCTATCATACTCATATTCATGGTTTTTCCAAAACGACGGGGACGGGTAATCAGCGTGACACTATCCTTACTGTCCCACCATTCTTTTATAAAATGAGTCTTATCTATATAATAACAATTTCCTTTTATTACTTCTTCAAAGTTTTGTATTCCTATTGCTACATTTTTCGCCACAATCGCACGCCTCCGTTAATGAAATATCAAGAACCTTCTATTCTTAAGTATAACCTATGTTCACCTTTTTTTGTATATACTCAACAATATTTTCCCTCTTTCCTTATACTCCTTTACGTAGCCCCTTTCTTTTCCTGCACTGCTTATGAGTGATTTGTGTTCTGCTCTTTCTCTATGATCCACCTATCCCGTTGATAACTTCTAGCATATTGTACCATAGATTGTTTATTTCGGAAATTACTTTCCTCTAAAAATGGGCAGAAGAAAACCTCCAAATCTTTGAGGAACTTGGAGGCTTTCTTTTGCACACTCTAAATCATTTCTTCTGACATTTTCACAAATGCTCTTTTTTCTATTCTTATAAGATTATAAGTATCTGGGTCTAAAGCTGCAATTGCTTGCTCAGTATCGCTATCTTTAATTGTAATTGCAATAATAGTCTGTCCAACATTAACATCTATTATTTCATCAAAAAAACTCTTCAAATCCTTCATTACCGGCATCTCCATTAGCTGTGGCAGGGACTTTCTGATACCCATCCTCTTGATAGCGAATTCGATAACAACTATCACACAATTCTTCCCATCTCTCGCCATCCATATTATCTCCAAAAAAATCACGAGAGTTTTATTTTCCCACCAAACAACTCAATGATTTCTTTTGTACTATTTGTACGTTGAGTTCGCAAATAAATAAATGCATCATGATAAACCAAAATATAATGATTTTCTACCTTTTCCGTCTCATCAAACAATTCATATTCCTTATGCCATGCATATATATGCATTTCAGTGCTGAACCACAACCTATTTAAACCTAATATTTCAAACGTATTTTCTATTAAACTCTCATCTAGAACCAATCCTTTTGTACCGCTATAAACCGAATGAGCTGGTATTACCAATTCTTTCATATTTACTTGCTCTTTTGCTACTAGACTGTCTATATCCTCCAATAAACTTATATATTCATCTATCTTTCCTAACTGCTTAATTGTTGATGATGCAATATTTCTTCTCGTTCCGTTCCCATTATCAATTGCTGCGGTTTTACTTCTATCGTATCAGGGTTTACCTGTTTACCATGCCTTATAAGCAATCCCACCAAAAACAGTAACAAAACAATAACTATAGCTAATACGGTTAGCATAAGCCCGTATTGGTTTTTTTCATTTATTTCTTCTTTCATGTTTATCCTGCTTTACTCTCCCGTAATAGCCTTCAATGACTTCTCGATCTCCTCTATTGAAGGAAGTGAGCTTTCAATCTCCTTCGGAAGAACCTTGGACAACTGATATTCAGAAATACCTATAGGCACACTACTGGCTTCAAGTGAATATTCTGCAACCACATTGTCCTTTGTCTTACATATAATCAGTCCAATTGTCGGATTATCCATATCTGTTTTTAATTGATGGTTCACTGCAACAACATAAGTTCCTATCTGACTAGTATAAGACGCATCAAACTCGCCTACCTTTAAATCGATAACGATATAGCATCTCAATTTCATATGGTAAAAAAGAAGATCCATTGCCATTTCTTTTTGCCCTATCATAATCGGCTGCTGCCTACCAATATATGCAAATCCCTGTCCTAACTCCAACAAAAATTTTGTTATATTATTTGTCAATGCATCCTCAAGTTCTTTTTCACGGTAGCCCTCGGTTAGTGTAAGAAAATCAAAATTATATGGATCTTTTATCACTTCCTTTGCTAAATCACTTTGTAAAGCCGGAAGCTGTCTATCAAAATTGGTTATTGCTTTTCCTTGTGAGTTATAAAGATTCACATCTAGAAAATTAAGCAACATTGCCCTACTCCATCCATTTTCTAACGTTTTTCGCACATAAAATAATGCCTCTTCTACATTTTCACATTTTGTCATTATTAAAATATGGTGTCCCCAGGGTATTGAACAAATCTTTTCCAAATCGTCAACAACCTGTTGACGATTTTCATTATCGCTTTTATAAAACTCGAAAAATCGTTTCATATACTTCAAATTTGTCACTGAAAAACCACTCACACTAGGAAATTCCTCTTTCAAAGACCGACTCATCGTCTTATAGAAACCAGTTCCCCATATTGCATCTGCATGCATATCAGAAATTTCTTTTCCAATATGCCAGTACATCCTTATCATTTCTGTGTTCACTTGAACAGCTGCTTTTAATTGGCTGACATGAACCAGTTCCTTTATCTCACAAATCCATTTCTGATAGCTCTCATCATTTATAATCTTTAATTCATTTGACATGACATCACAACCCCTTTCAATGTATTATAGTAATAATCTCTGTTTCAAACCAAACATTTCACTATCCTCATCAAATTCCATTTGATATACTTTACATACATCAATGCTTCTTCCTACTTCGATAAGTTCTTTTCTATACTCCTCTTTACAATTGAGGCCTATATATATTTTAGATGGAATTGCCGGAAAATCATCTCTATGACAGATAATTCTATATTCCCTTTCATGCTCCCAACTTTTATGTTTTGCTGCAAGAGATAAAATCAGCGGCAGCCGGTGTATAATTAGGAGAAACACAGAATATTATATAATCAAAATCTCCATTGTAACTAACATCCTCTACACGTCTTACAATTTCAAAATCTACTTCTGGCTCCCGATATGCTGTTGCATAATACTGTTCTGTATTTGACGCAATCTCTATCGCTTTCATCTTTTCATTGTATGCCAACTGAATTTTGTCATTTGGTTCTATTCCATCTTTTAAAATCATCCACACATAATCATTTCCTATATCTGTAGGATTGCACACATAGACAAGTTTGCTAATCCATCTAAAGGCCAGTGCAAATAACAGATAATCCCCTATGCTAGGCTCATAATATTTTTCAAACATCTCTCCATAGTTTTCTATTTTTATTCTTTCTTCTGCCGGCACACTAAGTAAAGAATCCAAAATAAACACCCAAGAAGGATATCCTAATCCCAAATCCGCATGCGAATCAATATGTACTACTTCAAAAGGTATCGACAAACTATACTCTTGTATTAATTTTCTCCAATAATATAATGCCTCATTATGGTGGGTAACTATTTTCCCTTTAATTTTTATTTCTTTAGACAGACCTAATCTATTTTCAAAAAAATCAATTACTTCATCTTTACTCCATACTGGATAATCGGCATCAGAGATTCTTTCTGTGCTATTTTCCGATATCATAATAGGGATTTCCTTTAAAAAAATAATCCATATCTATATCCAATATTCTCATATTTTTCTTCATTTAATTCCCATACCTGCCTGTCACTTACTCATATCTGATTTCCTGCTCCATGACGATTCCCGACTGGAACTGGATAATCAACTTCTCGGCAGAGACTACCTTGATGCTTGCTATCAGCCTTCTTACAAGGTCATTATCAAATTCCGGTATCTGGCAGGTCTGTTTCTCTAGGAAACTATCCATATCCTTCAACCGCTGTTCATAACTGTCCGCCAGTTTTTTCTTCCGTCTGGCCTCTATCTGTTCTTCTTTTAGGGTGGTGATTTCTTCTGCAATCCTGCGGTATCTCTCATCGAATTCATCGGTGTAGGAGCCTACCCTTGCATTTTCTGCAATCAGAGCCACCATCTCTTCTTCCTTTTCTTTGATTTTTTCATCGTATTCATCCGGCTCCTGCTCTCCACCATAGCTTCCGATTACCCGGATGACGTTCTGTCTGAAGGCTCCTACAAAATCTCCATCACCCTTGGTGATTCTGTTTATGGCCTCCATGACTGCCCTGTTCAATGCTCCCTCTTCCAGCGTCTCGGACTTCTTGCAGTTCTTGGTTCCGTTTGTCAATCGATTGCTGCACCGCCACACTATCTTCTTTTTGCCATTCCTCGACCATGTAACTCTTCTGTATTCCTGTCCGCAGTCTCCGCAGAGCAGTAAACCGGTGAGTGCGTATTCTGAGGAAAATTTACTTTTTTGGTTCTTCTTGCGCGTGACTGCTGATTTATTCATGGATGCACGTCTTGCCAGTTCTTCCTGCACCCGATAAAATAATTCCTTCGGTATGATTGGCTCATGGTCATCTTCCACATAATACTGTGGCACAATTCCTTTATTGATAACCTTTTTCTTGGTCATGAAATCCACCGTGTAGGTCTTCTGTAGCAGGGCATCTCCCATGTATTTCTCATTCCGGAGCATTTTAAAGATTACCGAGTCATACCACTTATCCGTTGCAGCATATACATTTTTGAGATATTTCCAAATGTCAATGCATTTGTCAGTACCCATAACGGAACATTTCCATATTTTCTCTGTGCATGATTTATGTAATGATAATCTGTCGGCTTTGTAATATGCCTCATCATCAATTTGCAGATTTTTTCATTCTTCAGTTTTTCAACTTGCTGATCATAACTCAAAAAATCTTTGGCATATTCAATGTCTCCTTAAAGTAAAATAGTGCGTGCCAGCGCACGCACTTTGGCAAGAATTTCTTACGAAATTCTTGTCTAACTACCACTATGTTACAGCAATTTCCTATTACGTAAAAAAGAGGAGACCCCGCAGGTTCTCCCCCGGTCGCAGGCCTCACAGGTTTCTGCAACGCAATCACTGTACTTATCTTACTTGACTTCGCACTTCATGTCAAGCAATTTCTACAGTTACTCATAGTATATGCTAAAATGCTTCACTTAATGCCAAATAATTTATTCGACCTCTTCTTTATACTCTTCTAAATATTATTGCTTTTCATTGCATTCTTTATCACAACATTAGGTGGAAACTTAAGCATATACTCTCTTCCGTTATATTCCACTGCAATCTTCTTTCCGTTAGCACCATTGTATGCCCTTCCTAAAATCTTCTTGCAGTTTGTAAAATCAATCGTTCCTGTCATGTTTTCCTCCGAAAAGATACTTGTTTCGCAGAAATTCTGCATGTTCCCGTGTAATTGCTCCATCATTAATTTCTGCTATGTTAATGCTTCCGTACAGTTCTCCCCACAGACAATCCAATAAATCAGACTTATTTTTCAGCCCTTCCTTGTAGGCATCTAAATCATGCTGCAGATATTCCGGCAGGCCATATTCGTAGGCACGTTCTCTTTCTGCATTCTGTATCCCTGCAACTGTCAGCATCTCCATAGAAACTCCTAATACCTTTGCTAATTTATATACCGTTTCTGCACTGCATTTTTCCAGTCTGGTTTTTCCACTACATATATCATTCAGTGTAGCGTGAGGAATGCCTGCTTCTACCGCAAGCCGGTATTTTGTCATGTTCTGTTTCTTTAATAACCTTTCTACCATCTCTGCTTCCTCCTCTCTATTTATTATATCGGCATACCGAAATATTATCAACAAAAAAAGGTTTTTGTAAGACTGAGCTACTTTTTCTCCCTGTCTCTTTACCAGCTGCTTTTTCTATTCCCATGCCTCACGAAGAATCATACCTGCATTAGTCAATAACACATGGTTAGTAACTACCTCGGCATAATCATGCGATATGTATCCTTCATAAAAGCAA
>JAFSCH010000055.1 GCA_017436865.1 Lachnospiraceae bacterium | reverse complement strand
AGTATTTTTCTATCATACATATTCTCCTATTGTATTAAATACCAAATACAATTTTACCTGTATATGAACGAGCTCTTTCATTTACGTGTTTCAGTATAATTACAAGTTATAAATTACACAATAGGTTAAACGCGTAACCCAATCCAAAAATAACACCCACATTTTGAATATTTTTACCAAATTTATGTCAACAACATCAGATTACAATAAAAATGCCCTAGGCAAACTGCCTAGGGCAAAATCATATCTATAATATGTAATTTAGAAATCTACTTCTGTTCCATAATATACGCAATTGAATAATCTTTCCATCGTTGCAGGGTCAATTTCTCTTGGATTTGATCCTGTACAAGCATCACCTACTGCAAGCTCAGAAATCTTAGCAATTTTCTCTTTGAATTCTTCTTCAATAATACCGAATTCTTTTAATGACTTCGGAATACTCATCTGAACATTAAAATCATCAATCTTTTCACAAAGACTATTAATCAATGCCTGCTCTGATGTTCCTTCAAGTCCCATTCTACGAGCGATTTCAGCATATCTGTGTGCTGCAACCTTATCCTTTGCATTATATTTGATTACATAAGGAAGATACATTGCATTTGCACAACCATGAGTAATATGTCCTGTTGAGAATGCAGCCCCTGTCTTGTGTGCCATTGAATGAACGATTCCTAATAATGCATTTGAGAATGCCATTCCAGCCAAACACTGTGCATAATGCATCTCTTCTCTTGCTGTCATATTTCCTCTATAGGAAGCTGGAAGATAATCAAATACCATTTCAATTGCCTGTAAAGCAAGTGGATCAGTAAATGCACAATTTGCTGTAGAAACATACGCTTCAATAGCATGTGTCAACGCATCCATACCAGTATAAGCTACCTGCTTTGCAGGAAGTCCTTCTACTAATTCAGGGTCAACAATTGCCACATCCGGTGTAATATTAAAGTCAGCAAGTGGATACTTTACTCCTGTCTGATAGTTCGTAATTACAGAAAATGCCGTTACTTCTGTTGCTGTACCTGATGTTGTTGGAATCGCTGCAAATTTTGCTTTTTGTCTTAACTTTGGGAAATTGAATGGAATACATAAATCTTCAAATGTAACGTCTGGGTACTCATAAAATGCCCACATTGCCTTGGCTGCATCAATAGGAGAACCTCCACCCATCGATACAATCCAGTCTGGTTCAAAAGCACGCATTGCTTCTGCACCTCTCATTACAGTTTCTACGGATGGATCAGGCTCAACACCTTCAAATACTTCAACTTCCATTCCGCCTTCTTTTAAATAATTAATTGCTTTATCGAGAAATCCCTGACGCTTCATGGAACCGCCACCAACTACTAAAATAGCTTTCTTTCCTCCTAAATTTTTAAGTTCTTCTAAACATCCTTTTCCATGATAAACGTCTCTTGGTAATGTAAATCTAGCCACTTTGTTACCCCTTTCTTTTTGTTAAACCAATTTAAAATAGCTTCTATTTGCTTCCCACATAATGCATAATTTACATAACATTATTTTATGTTATAAGCTTGTAACTTATTATACAATATAGTTTTCTAATACTCAATATTTTTGTGCATTTTTTCTAATATTTTTTCATTTTCTCAATGATTTCCCTTAAAACTCAACCCTGTGCATCAAAAAATCTAGTGCATTAATTTTTCTGATTCCCTCATAATCCGCCTCCGGATCAACATCTAAAGTCATAATGCATTTCGGATAGTGGTCTGATATTTTCTGTAAAGGTCTAAGCTCCCTTTCCAAAGTATTTGCATCTCGAACACTGGCAGAAACCTGAATATATTTTAATCCCTTAGTCCCCTTAGCAACAAAGTCTACTTCAACGCTATCAACTTTTCCGATATATACTTCATATCCTCTTCTAAGAAGCTCTAAATAAATCACATTCTCTAAGATATGTCCTACATCTGCATTAGCACTACTTCCGAGCATAGCATTCCTTAAACCGATATCAACCATATAATACTTCTCTATCGTTTTAAGGTATTGCTTTCCTTTCACATCATATCTTTTTGCCTGATAAACAATATAAGAATCCATAAACGCAGATATATAGGATTCAACCGTTCTAACATTGATACTTCTTCCATTGGATGTCATAGTATCACTAATTTTTTTTGTAGATAGAGGATTACCTATATTATCAGCCAAAAAACGAATCACTCTTTCCAGCATCATTGATATAGTCACCAACTGCTTGTGGAAATGCATCAATAGGAAAGCTTTGCAATCCATCTTTATGCTCCGATAACGGGAGTGGTACTTCCCATGTATTGTTGTTTATGTTCTCTAATACATTGCTCAATTCGTTTTACCAGCCTTTCTTCGTGTCGTTTAAAATCTTCTAAATCTGCCCTGTTTCCATAGAGAAAAAGGTCACAATAATATTCCATTTTCTCAAGCTCTTGCAAGGCTTCTACATACTCCTCGGTAATAGGTTCTTCTAAATCCTTTGGTGAATAGGATTCTTTCCATTCCCTAAGCAGGGAACAATAATCCGTAAGAAGTAAATAGGTATTGTGTTTCCAGCTTTCAAATTGCTTCTCTTTCAGCAATTGGTTCATTCTGGTATTGCGTTCTTTTTGATACTGTTCTTTGTCATATTGCACATCTGCAATCCCAAAATCGGCTTGAAGCTTTTTCGTAGCTTCTAATGGGGATAATGAGAATAACTGACTTGTTAGGCTAATGACATCTCCACCACATTGACAGCTAAAGCAGTAAAAATGGTCATCGTAAATTTTCATGCTAGGTGTCCGCTCCTTGTGGAACGGACACTTGGTAAATCCAGACCTGTTAGTTGTTATTCCGTAATATCTCGCAACCTCTTTGATTGACAGATGTTCTTTTACTTCCTTGAAAATTGACATCAGTTGCTGGTACGTAGAAACTGGTCTGCTGTCTGTAACAAAACGGTGTAATTTAATGGATGATTACTGATAATTTCTTTTGCTATTTTCTTTTCCAATTTGGGTTCCTCCTTCCAAAGGTGAGTCATAAGTGACTTGTTAATGAGTTACCCATATGCGCATATGTCAGCGGTTTGCTGTACACAGAGAATAGCATGGATTTTTCAAAAACCTTGATTTTAGGCACTTTTGCAAATCTGCAATCGGAAGGAAGATGTTAATTGCACATTTGCAATTGACAAGCTATGGTTACATAACTATACTGAATGTATGTTCGAAAAAGAACGTTGAGGAGAGTGCAGTGTGAAAATAAATTTTCACATACGAACAAAGTTCGTATTGCAAATATTGTGCCTGCGGCCCAAAGTTTGCAGGGATTGAAAGGGGGAAAGTAAGTAGAATGCAGACATACATAACTACAAATGAAAGAATCGCAGATTTGCGAAATATGAGCGGATTAACGCAGAAAGAACTATGTGACAAGGTAGATTTTCCGTATTCCACATTGAGCCGTATAGAACGTGGAGAAATTACGAATGTCAGTAATGATATTTTGATTAAGCTATCCAATTTCTTTAATGTATCAACGGATTATTTGCTTGGGTTAACAAATGTGAAATTCAGGAAGAATATAGAACTGTCAGAGCTTGGATTATCAAATAAAGCACTATTTGCACTACTATCCGGTAATCTGAGTACAGACCTGCTTAGTCGTATGATAGAGCATCCACATTTTGTTACATTGCTTGATAGTGCTGATGCCTATTTCACAGATACTACGAAAGCAGGAATACAGTCACGAAATGATATTATTAACCTTGCCACAGGCGGTATTAGGGATTTTATCAAACTACACCCAGAGAAAAGACAGGAATGTAATCGGGATATCAGACATCTAAATGCTCAGAAAATTGGCGGAGAAGAAGCTGACCTAAATAAGCTTCGAAATATCTTTATGGCAATGCTAAAGGATATCAAAGCCGATTATGGAACATCACCACAGGATATGAGTCAAAATATGTTCCAAGAGCAATACGAAATCATCAAAGCAAAGCGTAATGAAATTAAAGGAGAACGTGAGTTAACCGAAGATGATATGGCTAAAATCACAACAGAAATGCTGATAGAGTCTGGAACACTGGATATGGATAAGACAGAACAGCAATTGTTCTTTGAGCTGTTTAAGCATATAATGAAAAGGAAAGCAAAGATTTAAAAATGTTATAATCACGAAATATAAAGACTATAGTTGGGGGGAATCAAATGTATCATATTGCGTTGTGTGACGATAATGAAATTTTTTTAGAGGAAATGGAAAGAATTGTTGAAAGCAATTCAGAATACGATAGCAATATGATATGTACCAGATATTCATCTGGTACTGAATTGATTGCTGCTAATGTATCAGACATTGATTTGCTTATTATTGATATGCAAATGGATGACGTAGATGGTTTTTCAGCTGCAAAGCAAATAAGACTGAAAAACCATGATATGGTGATTGGTTTTTGTTCAGGAGTTGTGATGCCAATGCCAGAACATTTTGAAGTACAACCATATCGCTATATGATAAAGAAGATAGATACTACCGAAATCCAAAAATCAGTAACAGAATTACTTGCAGAAATGAAGCGCAGAAAGAGGAAAAATATTATAGAAGTTGTAAGTGATGGAAAAGCATATAGAATCAATACAAAAGATATTTTATATGTTTATAGACAGAACAGGGGAAGTGTTTTAGTAATTGATAATGGAAAGGCGCAACTAGAAAAAAATTGTAATTATATTGAGCTGGAAAGCAATGAAAAAATGGCAGATTGGTATGTACAATTATTTGATTATGGTTTCGAATTTGCGCATACAAGTTATATTATAAATATGCAAAAGATTAAAAGCATTATAAAAGATGATATTTGTATGGAAAACGGACAACTGCTAAGGATAACAAGAACCTATAAGCAGAAGTTCCATGAAAGATTTTCTTATTATTTCAGTAAAAAGTATCGAAGGGGGATTCAATAATGCTAGATACATTGATTACTTTTTCTATATGTCTGTTTGAAATATATATATACTATGATTTTTTACATAATTTTTTGGAGGAAATCATTGTTTCAAAAAAAGCGAAGTACGCTGCATTGGTACTAATGAGTGGCGCAATGTATGAAATAAACAGTTTGCAAATATCTCAGTTGAACTTATTTGGCATTGCTTTTCTATTCTTGTTCGGTACACTTGTGTTGTTTTATGGCGATTTAAAGACAAAAATAACTTGTTGTCTTGTTTTTTATATCATTATATTGGGAATGGAGTTTGTAGTTGGTGTCCTATTCTCTGTGATAGGAATGTCAGGATTTGTTACAAAAAATATAAATTTGTACAATAATTTTTACCTGATAATTATTACTAAACTGATGACTTTTGTAGTATTAAGAGCAGTCAAACTATTTATGAACCGAAAAGTTAATGGTATCAGTGGAAAATTATTTAAAATGACATTCCTGTTACCTATAACTACGATATTGTTATATACGGGATTGTATTATGCAAACATTCAAATGGAACATGGGCGGTTATTATTAAGTATTGGATGTGTACTTTTACTATTTTCCAATATTTTAATGTTCTACATATTGGAGAAGCTTACAAGTGTAATGGAACAAAATACTGAATATAGATTAATGGAGTTGCAAAATTCATATCAGAATCTTTACTATGAAAAGCTAGAAGAAGTTGGTGATAAACACAAAAAGTACGCGCATGATCTAAAACATTACTTACAAACGATATGCGGATTAGCATATACATCTCAGAATAGTGATATTATTGCTCTGTTAAATGAGATGGAAGTGAAAATTGATGCAATTTCTGATAAAATATATACGGATAACAGCATTTTAAATGCATTGTTGTGTGAAAAGAAGGAATATGCTAATTCTCTGGGAATACAATTTAATATTATGATAGAGCCTACGCTTGATTTAAGTTTTGTCACTAGTGGTGATTTAATTGTTATGGTTGGAAATCTTATAAGCAATGCAATTGAAGCTGCATCAATCTGTAAATACGAAAAAATAATAGATTTAAAATTCTTTGAATCAGATGGAAATTTCATTGTTTTGGACATTGAAAATACATATGGAAATGAAATAATAAAAAAAGGAACTCAATACTTTTCTACTAAAAAAGAGACTGGTTATCATGGAATAGGATTAAAAAGTGTACAAGATATTGCTAATAGATATGGTGGGATTTTATTTTTGGAACAAAAAGAGAAAACATTTGTTTCGATTTTAACACTTTCAAAAACACAGTGCTAACATGGCACTGTGTTTTTTTGTCAATTTTGTCATTTTAGATGTCGATTTTGTTAAGAGGGTTGATTTGTTTGCGTATTTAAACGAAAATTTTATTGATAATAAAAACAAATGGAGGTACGACATGAAATTAAAAAAATTATCCCAAAAACTAAACAACTTAAAGTTTATGCATTTAATAAATGCACTTGCGCTGACGCTAGCAATAGATTCGGTAAATGCTGCTTGTGTATGGATTATGCACCAACCAAAGGTACCAGAAGAAATGAAAGAATATATGAAGTAATATGATTCAAGAATTAGCTGAAAAAATTGTTGATTATCAAATTACTAGAGATTACCTAGATTCAACAGAACGAAATAAGTATGTATATGCATATGAAATTACAATTAACCAATCAATTAATTTGATAATAAGTTTTGCAATGGCTGTAATATTTAGAGAAGTTTATAGTACAATACTATTCTTTTTATTATATATACCGATTCGTAAATATGCTGGTGGTTTTCATGCGAGCAGCAATGAAAAATGCATTCTATTTTCTAGTAGTGTTGTTTTAGGGATTATTCTTTTAAGTAAAGTTCTTAAGGTATGCAATTACGATAGGAATTTAGTATTTACCATTGATTGTATGTTAATGATTTATGTAAATATTGCTGCTCCTGTCGAAACTAGTAATAAAAAAATAAGTTTTAATGAAAGAAGGCGATATAAGAAATATATACATATTATTACATTAATACACTTGATATTCATAATTATGGATGCAATTTTAGTTCAATCAAAAGTTATATGTATTGAAGTATTGTTTACTTATTTTCTACTATTTGCACTATTATTCTTAGAGCAAGTTAAAAGGATAAATTGAAAGGGGATATAATATGTTTAGAAAAAAGAATGTAAAAATGGTATCTTATATACTCAGTGGTCTGTTGGTAATGAGTAATGTATGTTTGCCAACACTTTCTGTTTATGCTAACGAAAGCGAAATAACTCAAGAAAGCATACTTGAAGAGAATCAAAGAACGGATATGGAGTATATTAAAATAGCTGAATCAGAAATGGATGCTACTAATATACCAGAAGAAAAAACTAATGTTCTTGAAAGAACTTATGAAGGCGAAGTAATGTATGTAAATCCAATTAACACTTGTGATATAGCCGAGAATACTGACCCGAACTATGCCTATGCTGTTAATCATGATACTGTATATCAGGGAAGTATTTTAAATGTAAACGAGATGCGTTGGTATGCGTTTGGATTAAATGAAAAAAGTAAAATAACGATATTATTACAGATGGTTGAAACATTAGATGCAGACTTATATATGTTTCAATTGGATGAAACTAGCTATCAATTGTCTTTGATTGGTGGAAGTGCCGTTTCAGGTACTGGAAATTCTGAATATGTTAGCACCGTTTTAGATGCAGGAATTTACTATTTTGCCGTTTCAGGCTATGAAGGGACTGGCGATTATGCATTTGCCTACTTCCAAAGTTCAACGGATGCGCTTAATGAAGTTAATGATACATATGATACAGCAACCAGTGTTAGTATTAATTCAAGTACTACAGGAATAATTGACAGTACTTTCGACGTTGATTATTACAAATTAACTGTATCAAATCCTATGATTATGAAATATTCTATTTCATCTTCAACAGGTTACTCGTTACTATTTGCCAAAAAAGAAGGAAGTAACGCAGCAATTTATTCAGTTGATGCCTCTACTAATACAGTTAAGGTTAATGCTGGAACTTATTATTTTGTAGTTTATAGTCAAGATAAAAATTATTCTACTACCTCTGCTTACACAGTTAAATTTTCTAAAGTATTTGACGTTGTTGACAGTTCAATTGAAATAATTGGTATATGTGATAAAGCAAATATAAACTTTCAATCAGACAGTTTAGGTAAGAATTGCTATGTTAACGGTAACAAAATTAATATAAACTATTCATATAAATCCAGTTCTTCAAATTCAGCTGGTTCTCAATCTTATAACATTTCGATTAATCATAGAGATGATGTTTATGCTAGTATCAGAGATGATGCAAGTGGTCCGGCTGCAGTACATTATGTAAGTTCCACACGCCCAGCTATGAATGTAGGTAGTCGTGCAGTATTAATGCTTACATATAATTCAGCTGACGATTTTTATGCAATACATTGTAGAGGAACTGGCTCATATTCAATGAATACATTATGGACAGAAATGGATGCTGTAATTGTATTAGTTGATCCAAGTACTGGAAAATTGGTTGATATTGTATCATACAATTATTTTTACGATTTTGCACCTGTTGGAACAAATAGTATTACATTTACTAATCCCTATTCTATGACTTTGTATAAGTTCTAATATAAGCGAGGTGTTTTCAATGAAAATAGATTCTATAACAAGTATGATAAATACTTTGTCGGTAGATAAATGCATGGAACAACGAAAAAATGTTAGCAGAAATGATACATTGAATGAAAACTGTGCTGTAAAATTAAGTATATCAAGAATTGGTAGAGAACATGTTAACAATGCAAACAATATTACAATTGAAGAACTGGAAAAGCAAAGGGAATACATAGGAAACATGACAATGGATGACTATATGTTGTCTAGTTTTTATGAAGAGTATAATAAAATGGTAAATAGTCATATTGGCATTACTGAGCAAAATATGGTTGAATGCTTTTCTAAGACATATCAAAAACTGTATCATGAAATTATGGAAGGTTATCAAACAGGTGCAAGAACTAGATATGTTCAAGATGATGAGGCAGAATCCGGATATCGAAAGCTGACCATGGAAGAAGAACTGCAATTATTGGATGAAGCTTATGGTGATATCGCACATTTTGCTAAGCAGAAATCGTCTTTGGATGAACGTACCCTAAAAACTCTTGCGAAATGGGAAATGGAAATTGCAACACTCACAAAACGTTCTGGTCAGTTACTAGGAATGATACATGAGCTAGAAAGATGGGAAAAAGGGAAGGTATCCGGTAATATCATAGATGTATTAATGAACCAAAGCAAATATATAAAACATACCTACTTTGGAATGATTTATAAAAATAAGAATGAATTATAGGATGCTATCATTTTGGGTATTGCTAAAAATTAAAGCTTCTAAAAAGTTAATTGTTAAAACTTTTTAGAAGCTTTATATTTTGATTTTCAGATCGTAGGGATGGCATCTTTTGCGCATTCTAGTCTCCCCATAATAAAAACCAACCTCTCGCATATCCTAATTCTAGTATATGCATTTAGGTTGGTTTTATCAATACTTTTTGTATTGCAATGCAAAAACTTTGTGTTTCTCGTTACTTTTTGTAAATATATTATGAGTTTCTCTTCACACCCCCTTATCATACTTCACAAGTTTCCGCACAAAGCTTCCCCACACGCATCCATATAACAATCCCATCATGATAAACATCACCACAAACACCTTGATGTTTATTCCAAATGGCAAATAGTCCTGTATCGACAGCGAAAGTCCTTTTTGAATCGCTTTTGCAAGCAAAATACTTGGAAAAGCACTAATTAGAAAAAAGAAAACGACAATTGGTAAATACACATCAACAAACAAACGTCTGATTTCCTTATTCTGATAACCAATCAATCTTAAAATATCCATATCTCTTTGATTATCCTGAAAATTAATAAATAAAGCAAGAAACAATAGAATTACTCCGATTAATACGCCTGTAGCCTGATTGATAACCGCACTTATTTTATTCGATACCGCATCTCTTTCCAATCTCTCCACCCTTTGTAGCCTTGACTCAACAAGTCCATCGATATCTATCTGTTCCATACTCCACAGTCCATTGTAGCTACCGTTTTCATAACCTAAAAACTGTGCCAAATCCCATGCACCACAATAAACACATGCTGTTTTTGCATTTTCTATAATATTGGCGACCTCAAAGCTTTTACATGTACCATTCACGCTTATCTGTACTGTTTCTCCAATTTTCACTCCATACATATCCGCCAACCCTTTGTTGATACAGACTGTATCAGTCAATATTTCACTAATCGCTACTTCTTTGCCATTTTCAGGGATATACATGTCATTTTTGCCATACATACCAATAATTGTATGCGGTATGCTTATATTTTTATCCGCCAAAATAACTTCACATTCCTGATACAGATATGGTACTGCTGTATTTGTCACTTCTTTATTCGTCACATGCTCCAAGCGAATATCATATTCATAGTTATGTCCCTGTATTTGGCTTTGCATAATCTTCAGACTACTCAAATTGAGCGATTGCCCTAAAATGACACACACTTGAAATACCATAATTGCTGCAAGCATTATAATCATTGCTATTGGCTTACGAAATGCGATTCGGAATGGAAACTTCTGCTTTACCGGAATCAATCCAGTAACCACATCCGCCATATGAAAGGCAGTTCCAAGTTTTTTATATGGTACTATCCCTACTAATAATATGCCCGGTTCCTTACCACTTATCATAAGAAAACATAAGGCCGCAACACCTGAATAAGCAAGTATCGGCAAACCACACCCCAACAGGATACTGGAAACATGAATCTCTTTTACCACCTCTGTAACACAATAACTCTGTGTATAAGCCTGTAATAATACATCCGACAGGAAAAATCCAAATACAATACCCGTTACTCCACCTGTCAAGGAAAGTACAAGCGAAAAGCTACAAAAGCAAGCAAGTAACTCCCGGTTCTTCATTCCCAATGCCTTCATACATCCAATTGAAACCTTATTCGCCCTAAAAAAACGATAAAAGAACATAGCGAATACAAAACATGTCAGCAGTGTTGTTGCCAGAAGGAAAATATTAGCCAAGGAAGTGTTGCTTTTTAATGCATTTTTCCATAATACTTCATTTTCCTGAACAATATCTTTCCTATGCAGTAAATCTATATTACCATCAATCGAGAATTTTACAAAGAAATATGATAACGAAGTTAATATTGTAAGAACCCATACCAGAAAAACATAAGTCCTGTTTTTCATAATCTGTTTCGTTACACTTTTGTACAACAACATATTTCCTACCCCCATACCATTTCACTTGCCGCAATCGGATGTTCATTTCTGATATCCCGATACAACATTCCATCCTTAATAGTAAGCACTCGATCCGCTGTTTTAGCAATCTGCTCGTTATGTGTGGTAAAGAGAATCGTCACACCAAGCTCTCGTTTGATTGTATGTAGCAATTCCACCACCTTTTTGCTATTTTTCTCATCCAAAGCACCAGTTGCCTCATCACAGAATAAAAGTTTTGGACACTTAATTACTGCTCTCGCAATAGCAACTCTTTGTTGCTGTCCACCGGAAAGCTGTGCAGGAAACTTTTTTAGATACTGCTCTAATTCCAATATTCTCACCAATCTGTCAAAAGAAAAAGAAGCTTTTCCATTATTAATACCAACTCGTATATTCTCTTCCACTGTAAGATTTTCCAACAATAAATAATTCTGAAAAACATGTCCAACTTCGTTTCTTTTCCATTCAGCAAGCTGTGCTTCACGATATTGGGAAACTACTTTTCCTTCACACTTTACAACACCACTTGTCGGTTTCATAAGACCTGAAAGCACGTGTAACATGGTTGATTTTCCAGAGCCACTAGGTCCTAAGACTGCTGTAAACGTGTTTTCTTCAATACTAAGTGAAATACCTTTTAAAATCTCCTCCTTATCAAAGGTCTTTGTTATACTTTCTGCCTGTAAAACAATAGTCATTTCGTCCTTTACTCCTTAACCTCTTCGTTCCTTTTGTCTTTTCAAAAGTACATTAATATCATCTATCTCCTGCTTAACCTGAAAAATTCTAAGGCACCAGCCTGCCAAATAAACAAAAACAGCAAGTGGTATCAATACTCCTATTGGTGTACTGCTATACCAATGAAAAATCTTTCCGCAAATAAGCACTACAATAATCGTATAACTGATATACAGTATAAATTCTACAATAAAATACTGAAATTCTATTTTGTTCAAACATCTGATACCAATATGAATCAATATATTGGCCAAAAAAGACTGAAATACTGTCTCAATACACAAAAAACTTGCTTGATAACAAGTTGCAATCACAGCTAAAGCAACGATCGAAACTCCAGTAGTCGCCAAAATATTTATCAACATCTTTCGCATAGTTACACCATCCTCTCCAACATTTCTTTAATCGTTCTTAAGTATTTTCTTGTAACGTATACTCTTTCTCCATTTTGCAGGGTTGCCTCTAACCTGCTATTCAGAAGCGGCCTAATGGAATCTAAAATATGTATATTCAGCAAACACGACTTACTAATACGGACAAATCCAGCGTTCTGTAACCTGTCTTCTATCTCATGCAAACGATAATCCGTCTGATACACCTTCTCTTCTCCATACACAAATGTCTTCTTATCTACACTCTCAATGTAATAAATATCCGATGCATTCAAATATTTCTCCTGCCCGTCACATTTACATTTTACCTTTATTTCCGCAGCTCGAATCAATGCTATAACTCGTTCAACTTCTTCATTCATAGCTGCATATTTAATTAATACCTCTAATTCCTTATAAGATTTATTTTCTTCCAGTTTAAGTAACACTTTATTCCTCCACCACCTGAACCTACTGTATCGTAATCTATTGTATTATACAATACTCCTTCAACCAACATACAAATATCGCATACTAAAATACAAAAAGAGCACCTATTTACTTCAATCTTATCGTAAATAAGCGCCCTCTTGTTATTTATTATTTTTTATTTCCTGCTTATTATGATACATCTCGCTATCCGCAATTGCAATTGCCTCATCAATTTTATCACGTGTAAATTCTTGACAGATTGAAAATCCATGTGCAATCTGAATCGGATAGGGATACCATTTCGCCAAATTAGCCTCTGTAATCAACTCATTAAAGACAAGCAAACCTTTTTTATACTTTTCTTCAATATTAATACCTGTTATAAAAACACAAAATTCATCGCCACCAATACGATACGTTTTTCCATAATGACCGAAGCTATCTGAAATAATATGTGATGCTATCTGAATTAAATTATCTCCCATCTCATGACCTTGATTATCATTTACCGTTTTTAGATTATTGACATCCAAATAAATAATACCTAAACTCTTTATATTGCTTTCCGGATTCACATATTCATCCAATTGTTCCAAATATGCCGTTCTATTACCTAGTCCAGTCAATCCATCTGAATATGCAAGTTTAGTAACCAAGTCATACTTTAATCCCTGTTCTACTATCTTATATGTTTCAACCTGACTACTAATCGCAAAACACAAACACATAATCAGCATTCCAACACGAATGAGCCCTGATCTATCCATTCTATCTACATTTAATGAACGAACCGTTTCAAAAACAGTAAAGAACCACAAGGAGCATAAACCGGTAATCTGCATTGCGCACTGAAAAATTGGTTTGTTTTCTTTTTTAAGTTTTATTAGCATTTTTGTAACCCATATATACGTTACTATGTCAATTGCCACCATAATTAATATGCCACCCAACAACATATGATGTAAATCCCATGTTCCTTCTAGCTGAATAAACACACATAATAGTATATAACCCGTGTTAATATATGCTAATATACGCAAAATACGATTTTGAAATACCTTATATTCACTATTCAAATATAGAAGTAAAGGCATGCTATCTACCACTATAAACATATTGTTAATTAATTGCAAGATACGCATATCTTTTACACAAAACTGTATTACATTTGTCTCTAATAGACTCCACCCCCCTGTTATCAATGCAAATAAACCAATCCACAGCATGCTATGATTCTTCTTTGCTCTTCCATACGAAGGAAGCAAATCCACTACTATTAATCCCACACCTAACAGAATCATCAACAGGCTGACAACTATTCCATACATATTATCTGCAAATAAACCTAAAATGATATCCGCCTTATCTCCTAATAGCATAGAATCTACTGTCAATGCATCGGTATCATATACCATAATAATCTGTAGTTCCAAACATGCACCCGAATACTTCGAATTAACAGTCAATACATTCCATAAATTTCCAGGTGATTTATTGTAATATTTTGAATCATATACTTCTGTCTCGTATATAACATCTTCGCCAACAAGCACACGAGTATAAACATCCTTAGAACGATATACTAAGCTAACATCTGCATTCATCTCTGGCAGTTGATAATACAAGGATAAAATACCTTTTTCTTCATCCATGTATTCCCCCAGCTTTTTAACATCCGCAGCTTCCAAGCCTTCTCGATCTAACGTCCAGTCCGCTGTAACATTTTTATATGTTATTTCTTGAATGGTTTCACTACGTTCCTCACGATCAATAATAATTATTCCTATAATAAGCAACATCCCAAGTAATCCTAATAGATATGTACTTATTATTGTTTTACTTCTGCTTTTATACTTTCTATTCATTTCCTCTTTTACTCCACTCTTTATCAGTTATTTTATTATACCACATTTTATAAAATACACCATGTACAATTTATAGAAAAATGCGTATTGAAAAACAAAGAATGAAAAACGCTTGCTAAGCAGCAAACGTTTTTCATTCTTAAAATACTATCAATCCGATTAATCTTACGATAAAAGCAACCATCCAAGCCAATATACACTGCCATACTACCACTAATACTGCCCATTTTGTACCTAGCTCTCGCCTAATTGCTGCAATTGCCGCTACACAAGGAGTATATAAAAGACTAAATACCAGTAATGTTGCAGCACTAACAGACGACATCGCAGTTGCTACACCTCCTCCAAAGAGAACTTCCAAGGTTGAAACAACGCTTTCCTTTGCCATAAAGCCACTGATTAATGCCGTACAGATTCTCCAATCACCAAGCCCAATAGGCCTTAATAATGGTGCAAGCAAACCTGACACAATCGCTAATATGCTATCCTCTGAAGATTCTACCATATTTAAATGGAAATCAAAGCTCTGCAAGAACCAAATTACAACCGTTGCAAGCAAAATTACGGAAAATGCTCTCTGCAAAAAATCTTTTGCCTTTTCCCACAATAACTGAATTACATTCCTTGCACTTGGTAAACGATAGTTCGGAAGCTCCATCACAAACGGAACCGCCTCCCCACGAAACAGTATCTTCCTATATAAAACAGCTGCTACAATTCCTGTCACAATTCCTAATACATAAAGACCAGACATAATTAAGCCCCTATTCTCAGAAAAAAAGGCACTTACAAAAAAAGCATAAATAGGAAGCTTTGCAGTACAACTCATAAACGGTGTCAATAATATGGTCATTTTTCTATCACGTTCACTCGGTAAGGTTCTTGTGGCCATAACAGCCGGAACCGTACACCCAAATCCAATCAGCATCGGAACAATACTTCTTCCCGAAAGACCAATCTTACGAAGCAACTTATCCATAACAAATGCTACTCTTGCAACATATCCACTATCTTCTAATAAAGAAAGGAAGAAAAACAGTGTTACAATAACCGGCAAAAAGCTAAGTACACTTCCTACTCCGGCAAGCATACCTTCCACTACGAGACTTTGAAGTCCCGCATTAACATTTGCATTTTCCATTGCATTTGCTATGATTTCAATAATCCATTCTACCCCCATCTCCAGCAAACCTTGTAACCATGCACCAATAACATTAAATGTGAGATAAAATACTGCTATCATAATCATAAGAAACGCAGGTATTGCTGTATATTTTCCCGTTAAAATCCGATCTATTTTTCGGCTTCGTAAATGTTCTTTGCTTTCTTTCGGCTTCGTTACTGCCTCGTCGCAAACCTTCCTTATAAAGCAAAAACGCATATCTGCCATGGCAGCACTGCAATCCAATCCTCTTTCTGTTTCCATTTGTGCAATGATGTGTTCCATCATTTCTTTTTCATTTTGGTCCAATCCTAGCCCTTCACACACCAAGGCGTCTTCTTCCGCCAACTTACTTGCTGCAAAACGAACTGGTATACCTGCCGCTTTTGCGTGGTCTTCTATCAAATGAATCATTGCATGTAGACATCTATGTACAGCACCCTTATGGTCATTTTCATCACAAAAATCCTGTCTAAGCGGTCTCTCCTGATAATATGCCACATGAACCGCATGTTTTATCAATTCCTCAATTCCTTGATTTTTGGCTGCTGAAATTGGTACGACAGGAACTCCTAATTGCTGTTCCATCGCATTTACATCAATATATCCGCCATTTCCTTCAATCTCATCCATCATATTCAGGGCTACTACCATTGGAATATTCATTTCCAAAAGCTGCATCGTCAGATACAGATTTCGTTCAATATTGGTTGCATCAACAATATTAATAATCGCTGTTGGCTTTTCTTGCAATACAAAATTACGGGATACAATCTCTTCACTGGTATACGGAGACATCGAATAAATTCCAGGCAAATCCGTTATTATCGTATTCGGATATCCCTTAATAACACCATCTTTTTTATCTACCGTTACTCCCGGAAAGTTTCCAACATGCTGATTTGCTCCTGTTAACTGATTAAAAAGCGTTGTCTTTCCACAATTTTGATTTCCTACAAGAGCAAAGCTCAACGTTGTCCCCTCTGGTAAAGGATCTCCATCTCCCGGCTGATGATATTTTCCTTCCTCACCTAATCCAGGATGCTCTATCTTCCTATTAGAAATGCTTTTTTCCTTTTCAATCTCTTTCTTTATTAGTTCTTCTTTTTCCACCGGAACTATTTCAATCTTTTTTGCATCATCTATACGAATCGTCAATGCATATCCATGAATCTGTAATTCCATCGGATCTCCCATCGGAGCCAACTTCACAACCGTCACTTCTATTCCCGGAATAACACCCATATCTAAAAAGTGCTGACGCAACGCCCCTTCTCCACCAACAGTACGAATAACTGCAGTACTTCCTATACTCAACTCATCTAACGTCATAAGCGTATTTTCCTTTTTCATCTGTATACCTCTTATTACTATTTAGCATTTTTCATTTTAAGATTATACCCTTATAACCCAAAAGTCAAGCATCTAACCAACGATAGCGTTTCCTAACAAATCCATACCATATTCTCATTTATCTCAATAGAAAATATACAAGCTTTATACCTATTTTTCTTTCGTATTACTGAGATTTAATTCACATCCACTATCTTTATTAATTGCCCAACTACCATTTAATAGAGTATCTAAACCAAAATAGTTTTCAAAGTTATCCACTGTATCTATTTCCATTTCTGGTATATCAACATTTAAAAGTACATTGATTGATGCTAGTTTTTTTCCATCTGCATACAACTCTATTTTTCCATTCGCAGTCTCTTTCATCTTCTTTATGTTTTCTTTTGTTAAAATAGCGGTTACCTGCCTGTTTTTTACCTTCGCAGGGATAACAACTTCTTCCTCTTTTCCTACTACCCTAAATTCTGCTTCTGTTACTTTCTTATTTACTCTTGCCTTTAGTTCTGTTTTCTCCGAAATAAACTTATTTGAGATAGGAGCAGTAATATAACCACTCAATTCTTCATAACCTAAAACCTGTGGCACCACTATTTTTCCTGCATTCACATCCCTTATAATCGCACTCTGGTCCGATGCAAAAACACTTTTTGAACTATTATACATCTCAATAAAATAATCCAACATCTCATGTCCATGATAAGTACCATTTTGATTTTTTTCTGCAATGAATGGTGTATAATAGCTTCCTTCTCTTGAGTAATTCGACCATAACATAAAATAGCAACAATCATATTCTGGCTTTGTCAAAATATCAAGAATTTCTATATACCACTCTTTTCTTTTGTTTCCGCATTCAAGAATCCTCTGCTGAAAAATCATATTGATCATAACTATTTTTTGACTTACTTTCTTTTTTCCTTTCTCACTGCACTTGTATTTTGCACGTTGATGCACGTTTTATTGCACTATGTTTTTTTGTGCATTTTACTTGCATCTCCTCTGACTTGTGCAACTTTTTCGTTTTTGATTATTTTATGAAGTGAATTACATATACAGTATATTCTTATGTCAACTATTGAAATGCAACAGCAAAAAAAATCGTGCATTAATAACGATTTTCCATCGCATTAACGCACGATTATGCACCATGTTTTATGCACATTTATTATTGCATTTTTGTCATATTTATTTTATTCTTTTCCATTCCAGCAATAAGTACAAAGCTTACACTTATCAATACCAACAGACTCAAGCATATCATCCAAACGCGCAAATGCAAGTGAAGTAAAATTCATCTCCTTACGAATCTCTTCTACCATCTGCTCATACTTTGTTGAATCCGGATTTGCGTATTCTTGTAATACTTCCTCTGTAACCTTACCATTTTCTAAGCGATCAATTACTCGACGAGTAATCAAATCCATCTCTGATGAGGAACGAGAGAAATTCAAATATTTACAACCATATAACAATGGAGGACATGCCGGACGAATATGCACTTCTTTAGCGCCACTATCATATAAGAACTCTGTTGTTTCTCGAAGCTGGGTTCCTCGAACAATAGAGTCATCAATTAAAAGAAGACTTTTATCACGAATGAGTTCTTCTACCGCAAGAAGTTTCATCTTAGCAATCTGATTTCTCTGACTTTGAATGGTTGGCATAAAGGAACGTGACCAAGTAGGCGTATATTTAATAAATGGTCTAGAGAACGGTACTCCTGACTCATTTGCATAACCAATCGCATGTGCAATTCCAGAATCCGGTACGCCGGCAACGATATCCGGTTTTACATTATCACGCTGAGCCATCATACGTCCACAACGATAACGCATATTTTCCACACTATTTCCTTCATAGGAACTCGCAGGATATCCATAATATACCCAAAGGAAAGTACAAATCTTCATTTCTTCATTTGGATTCATGAGAGTAACACAATTTTTATCTGTTACAACTACGATTTCTCCCGGTCCTAACTCCTTATAATCTGAATATCCTAAATTTTTATATGCATAATTTTCAAAAGAAACACAGTATGCATCATCCTTTTTTCCAATCGCAACAGGAGTACGTCCATGCTTATCTCTTGCCGCATAGATTCCTGCCTGATTCATTAATAAAATTGATACAGAACCATCAATTTCTTCTAATGCATGATGAATACCATCTATAATATTTGCCTTTTGATTAATCAATGCTGCAATCAACTCTGTTGCATTGATATCACCACCACTCATCTCAAGAAAATGTGAATGGCCACTATCAAACAACTTCTGTGTTAACTGTTCCTGATTATTAATCTTACTAATCGTTGTTAATGCATAAGTTCCATGATGCGAACGCACAATCAACGGCTGTGGTTCATAATCAGAAATACATCCAATACCAAGATGCCCTGACATTTCCTGCATATCCTTGTCAAATTTGGTACGGAAAGGTGCATTTTCAATATTATGAATGGAACGATTAAAGCCATCCTTGCCATATACCGCCATACCACCGCGTCTTGTTCCCAAGTGCGAATGGTAATCGATTCCAAAAAATAAATCAAATACGCAATCCTGCTTTGAAGCTACGCCAAAAAATCCACCCATTATTCTTCCTCGTTTCTCTTGTTTTAATAAATTCATTCTGCAACTTCCTTAAGCTGCATATCACACACCATTGAATTCCAATAGCATACTAATACTAGCACAAAATAATGTAACGTTCAATCACTGACTTCACTTTTGACAGATATTCCTTTTCCTATTATAATAGCATTTATTACAATAGCACTTAGCTAATGAAAGGCAGGTAGTGTGAAAAATCCATAGACGAAAGATTTTTCACACGGCGAATTTGTGCTTTGCTCAAATTCGCAGAATCTGAGAAAGGAATAATTATGAAAATGATGAATCGAAAAGTGGCATTTTTTGATATTGATGGCACACTTACTTCTGAAATAGATGGCTCTATACCTCATGACACCAAAGAAGCAATCCGCAGAGCAAGAGAGAATGGACATCTTATGTTTATAAACACCGGACGTTGTATGGATTATGTAGAAGAACGCTTCCGCGAAATAGGATTTGATGGTTATGTTTGTGGTTGCGGAACAAATATTTTTTGCAACAATAACGGAAAATTAGAAGAACTTCTTCATGTGGAACAGTCACATCAAGTTGTATCTGAGATTTTAACACATGCTAGAAACTTCTCTCTTGATTTACTCTTTGAGTCAAAACAAGAGGTTCGTTTCGATACCAAACGACCTCTTGTTACTCCTGGTGGAATACGTCAATACAATACTTTTATAAACTGCAATTGTGATATGTCACATGATCCCGAATGCGATGATTTCACATGTGATAAATTTGTTGTATGGTTTGATAACATCAATGATTTAGCCGAATTCCGAACAGTAAGTGATAAATATTTCACTTGTATCGACCGCGGCGGAGTCTTTCGCGAATTCGTACCACACGGCTACTCTAAAGCAACAGGCATCCAATTCATTCTTGACCACT
This sequence comes from Lachnospiraceae bacterium, assembly GCA_017436865.1. Taxonomy (GTDB): domain Bacteria; phylum Bacillota; class Clostridia; order Lachnospirales; family Lachnospiraceae; genus COE1. The sequence continues at coordinate 28,874 of JAFSCH010000055.1, read as the reverse complement.
TCGGTCTACCATTAGAAAATGCCTATGCACTCGGAGACAGCAATAACGACCTCTCTATGCTCACCTATGTAAAACATAGCATTGCAATGGGGAACTCTTTTCCAGTCTCACTTTTCGAACAAGTTGCCTATGTAACCGCTAAATCCAGCAAAAACGGTATCGGCCAGGCCTTGAAACATTTTGGTTTCTACGCATAACTGTCAATGGTAATACCAAGACTTTCTGTTTTCATCGTTATATTAAAAATATCTTTCGCATACTGTTTCATTAGATTTCCATATGCAGCATTCTCTCCAAAGAGTGCTGCATATCCTTCTTTAAAGGTATCATTTATAATAGCATCTGAATAATACTTCAATCTTCCATCATCTTCAACCGTAATTCCAAGTTTCGAAAAGTTATTAACTGTTTCTGCTTCCTTCGTTTTCTCTATCATATATTTGGTATAATTACTAACTGAATCTGTCGCCTTTGTAAGAAGATCATCATATGCCCATACAAAAGCATCGATACCTTCCTTTATATCTTGTGTCGTATCCGCATCGTTTATAGCCGCATCATAATTCTGCACCTGCATATTAAGCTCCTGTAGCCCACCAACTACCCTTTGAGCATAAAATGCAGAGCTACCTTGCCACATCTCCTCATCACTGAATTTTGTAACTGTTCGAAACTTTCGCAAAACAATCTGATACTCTTCCTCATCTGCCTTCTTTTCAACGTTACGCATTAGCTTATCCAGCTTCTTGAATAGTGCATCTTTTCCCTTGAACATCTTGTTAACATCTGACTCTTTTGTCTCCTCTAACTCTTCACTATCAAATTCCCATTCTCCATTTGACTCCTTTAACCCTAGTTTTTTCAAACTCTTCTTATTCTCTTTCATAAAATCATCCAGATTAGATAATGTTTTTGACAATTCCTTATCTGTAATTTTTTCACCAGAATCCTTTAATTTATTATAAGACTCAGAAAAATTCTCTAAATATTTCTCAAGCTTGTTACTTGTTATAGTATCAGGATCAAAATTTTTAAGCTTACGCACACTCTTTCGAAAACGCTCAATATCCTTCTGTAAATTCTGTACATTCAAATCTGCCTCTCTAACATTCTTGCGATACGAGGAAACATATGAATTTCCATTAGAAGATATTTTATTGTAAAAATCTGATGCTTTATATGAAATGTTCATTGACTCTCCTCCATAAAAAAATATTTTCCTTAATCTCACAAAAAAAGTTCGGTATATATTTATATATCGAACTTTTTTATACATATATTTAGTTTTTTAACGTAATTATTCAGTACCTTCATAATTACGAGACATCTTTGATGTTTTGCAATAATCCATTTAAAATCGCTTTCAGCGATAGGATTTTTGCGTACCGTATCATTTTCTTACTTTATTTACCTTTCACCATTTTAACAATTTGGATTACAATCGTTGGAATAATCGCAAAAATTACAATCTGCAAAATTGCTGTTGTAGATACACAAGCCACACTAAACACACTGCTCAAAAATGGTACAAATAGTACAAGTGCAAGTAAGCATAACCCGCCTAAAAATGCTAATACGCTATATTTGTTAGAGCCTAATCCGAGCTTAACTATGGATTGTTCACCTCTACAATTAAAACCATGGAATAATCTTGCAAGCGTCAGCGTTGCAAATGCCATAGTTGATGCCATTTCTGCGCTTGTCTCTAATCCAATGTGGAATGCTATCATCGTTGTTACCGCGATCAATGCACCTTCACACAACAAAGTTATCATAAAATCCTTAGTTAAAATACCAACCTTAGGGTCTCTCGGTTTCTCCTCTAACAACTTATCATCTGCTGGTTCCATACCAATTGCAATCGCAGGAAGTGAATCTGTCAACAGATTAATAAACAACAAGTGAACCGGTGCAAATGGAACTGGAAGTCCTGCAATCGAAGTATATAAAACCGACAAAATACCTGCTGTATTACCTGATAATAGGAACAAAATTGCATTTTTAATATTACGGTATACATTTCTACCGTTTGCAACCGCCTTAATAATTGTCGCAAAGTTATCATCCGACAGAATCATTGCTGCAGCATCCTTGGAAACCTCTGTTCCTGTAATTCCCATTGCAACACCAATATCCGCTTTTTTCAATGCTGGTGCATCATTTACACCATCACCTGTCATTGCTGCAATATTTCCTTTTCTCTGCCATGCTTCCACAATTCTGATTTTATTCTCCGGTGAAACTCTTGCATATACAGAAATTTTTTCAATTTTACTATCCAGTTCTTCCTCAGACATAGCATCCAATTCCGCACCAGTAACAGCCATATCTCCATCCATAAAAATACCAATCTGCTTTGCAATAGCAACGGCTGTAATCTTATGATCACCGGTAATCATAACCGGACGTATTCCTGCACGTTTTGCATTTGCAACTGCCTCTACCGATTCTGGTCTTGGAGGATCAACCATCGAGATTAGACCTAAAAATGTAAAATCTTTCTCTGTTTGAATACTCAATTCTTCATCTGATTCCTTGTAGGCAAAAGCTAAAACACGAAGTCCATTCTCTGAAAAGCTCTGATTCTGTTTACGAATCTTCTCCTTTTCCTCTTCTGTCATTTCCTTAATTCCATCGGAGTACTGAACATGCGTACAGCGGTCTAGAAGAACATCCACTGCACCCTTCGTTAAAATCGTTGGCTCACCATGCAAATTGTATTTTGTACTCATTAATTTTCTGTCTGAATCAAAAGGCACTTCTTCCAGTCTATGCATCGCTTGTCGGATAATATCTTCATGCACACCACCTTGGCCAAGTACACTATTTTCATTGACCGATACGGTTCTAAACATCTCCAATAATGCATATTCTGTTGGGTCTCCAATTCCTTTTCCATCTACAATACTAGAATCATTTGTCAACACCGCATCATATAACAAATATCTATGTGTCTGACTAGACAAGTCAATATCTTCTGATTCCAACACCTTTCCATCCACGTAGACCTGCTGTACTGTCATTTTATTTTGAGTTAAGGTTCCCGTCTTATCAGAACAGATAACAGACACGCATCCAAGACTTTCTACCGCCTTTAATTGCTTAATAATTGCATTTTCCTTCGCCATCTTCTGTGTTCCCATTGCCTGAACAATCGTCACAATAGAACTCAATGCCTCAGGAATCGCTGCAACAGCCAAAGCTACTGCAAACATCATGGAATCCAGCATATTCATCTGTCGGTATAAGCAAAGTGCAAATACTAACGCACAGATAATCATAATCAAAATTGCAAGCTTTTTACTAAACTCATCTAAGCTTTCCTGCAACGGAGTCTTACGCTCTTTTGCAGCATTCATTAATCCAGCAATCTTTCCAAGTTCCGTGTTCATACCAGTTCCGGTAATCAATACTTCTGCACGACCATAAGTAACCAAACTTCCCGAATATACCATGTTAATTCGATCAGCAAGCGGCACATCCCCCTCCAACACTACATCTGACTTATCAACATTCGTAGATTCACCTGTCAGAGAACTTTCATTTACCTGCAACGAATAATTGTGAAGAATACGCCCATCTGCCACAATCATATCTCCAGCTTCAAGAATTACAATATCTCCCGGAACCACTTCTCTTGATGGAATCTCCTGTTTGATTCCATCTCGTATTACTTTTGCATTCGGAGAAGATAACTGCTTTAAACTATCAAGAGACTTCTCAGCCTTTACATGCTGAACCGTTCCAAGAATTGCATTCATAATAAGCACCAATAAAATGACTATCGTACTCTCTATATTTCCTGAGAACATCGAAATACTAGCAGCTATAATCAATATAACAACCAGCAAATCACAGAACTGACTTAGAAACACCTCTAGTACACTCTTTTTCTTTCCTTCCTGCAGAACATTTTCTCCCTTTTCTGCACGAATTTCTTCAACCTGTTTTGGAGAAAGACCATTTCTTTCCACTCCAAATTCTTTTCTTAGATCTTCTTCAGAATAATTCCAGTATTCTTTCTTATTCATACACCAATCTCCTTTTCCTAATCTATTCTTCCCATGCAAAAGAGATTTTATTGAAAAACAAAAAAGACCTCTATTGCACGGCTTGTGTACAATAAAAGTCTCGTTCCTATTTCAATGTACTGTCCGGTTATCAGTCAGAAATATATATATGTCCTGCTGACAACGTGATGACGAAAAGTACAACACCTAACACATTAGATGTGAACTACTCCCTAATATTAATAGGATAATAGCATGACGGTGTTTATTTCGTCAATAATAAAACAAATTTTTTTATTTTTTACATTCCTGTTTTTTAACAATATCGTCCTAGAACCTTCTCAACATCTGCCATATCAATCGGTTTTGACAAATAATCATCAAATCCTTTGCTTAAGTAATCTTCCTTTGCCCCCTGTATCGCATTTGCTGTCAATACAATAATCTTAGCATCTTTACTGTTATTATCTGTCATCTTCCTTAATTCCTGTAACGTTTGAATACCATCCATTTCCGGCATAATATGATCTAACAGAATAAAATCATAACAATTCTTTGCTACAAGCTTTAGACATTCCTTGCCACTTTCCGCTTTATCAATTTCCGCCTCTGTATATGCAAGCAACTCTGTTGCAACAAAACGATTAATTTCATTATCATCTACCACCAAAATCTTCTTTCCGGGAATTTTCAAAGAAATTTCATGCACTGTATCTCCTGCATCTTCTATACTTTCTATTTCTACATGATTAAACGTTTTCTCACTTACTGGTCTTTGAGGAATCACAACTTCAAAATTAGATCCCTTTCCATATTCACTACGAACATGTATTTCACCTTCCATAATCTCAACAAGACTCTTTACAATAGAAAGTCCTAATCCAGTTCCCTGTATTCCTTCATTCATCTTGGAATCTACTCTTGCAAAAGCATCAAATATCTTTTCTATATGCTCCTCTCTAATACCAATTCCTGTATCTTGAACGCTTATTCTTACAAAATATTTTTCCTTTTCCCAAAAGCCTTCAATAGCAACCTTTACCTCTCCTACTTTTGTATATTTCACTGCATTTCCAATCAAATTTATAGCTATCTGCCTAAGCTTTTTATCATCTCCATGTAATATTTCAGGGATATTTCCCTTAATTTCCATTTCAAAGCGAATTCCCTTTTCTTGCGCCCTTACATTTCCTAAAATTGCTAATTCCTTTAAAAGCTTTTTTAACTTATAATCAGAATTTTCAATCACTACTCTGTTTGCTTCAATCTTAGATATATCCAGAATATCATTAATCAAATTCATCAGATTATTCGCTGATACTTTCACTAACTTTGCATATTCTGTAATTTTTTCATCTTCACTCTTTTGCAATATCATCTCATTCATTCCGATCACTCCATTAATCGGAGTTCTGATTTCATGACTCATTCTTGCCAAAAATTCTGTTTTTGCATGATTAGCCCTCTCTGCTTCATGCTCCGAAATCTGTAATTTTTGTATAATATCTCTCTTCTCTGTAAGATCATTCAAAACTACAATATATCCTGTAATATCTCGATATTCATCAAAAATTTTACTAATTTCAATATGACAATATCTATTATTTAATATACATTCTGCTTCTTCTTCTTTTTTATTCTCCTCAAAATCAAAGCATGTTTTTTCAACTGCAAACAACTCACTAAATAACCTGTTCTCAATATCTTTTCCATATTCTGCAAAAAAATCCATCGCTCCGCTATTCGCAATTCGAAATTTCCCTTTACTATCATAAATAATAACAGGTGTATCTATAGAAGAATAAACAAATTGTGATATGTTTTCTATTGTTATTTCCGATTTCCTTTGAAAATCCAATACTCCAGCCACTAAGATAACACCAATACCCTGTGTTAACGTACTTCCAGGCAATGCATCATAACCAAAGACAGGAAGAAGAGTATCAAATACCATACCAAGCATAACTACAATAATACATTTTATCAATCGCTTTATAATAACCTGAAGTTTTTTTCTATTTGTTTGTTTTAATATGCACAAACAAATAATAAAAAGATTAACTCCAACAACTACTGCATAAATATTATATAAAGTGTTCCATATATTCTGCGAAAATTGATATGTCATACCAATTTTATCATGCGCATAAAAAGTAACGCTTTCTTCGCCTACAACAAACGGCCATAAAAAAACACCGAAAGCGGCAATAATCTTGACATAAATCTTAATATACTTTGCCTCATCCAACCATCGAATAAAAAACTCCGTCAAAAATATAAACAGCAGAAAAACTCCAACCATACCAAATGCACGCCATTTTCTAGCTATTTCTGGATTCGTCTGTATCCAAATCATCGCATATCCAAAACTCCATATTGAACTAAAAAAAGCAGCAAAACAATATAAAAAATTCTGTTTTTTATAAATATAATCGTGATCTCGCCTATAAATGCCAAATCCTGTAATCAGCGTCAATATCCCAATTGTATATAAAATTGCACTTATCATTATATTCATAGTTTGACTCCTTTTATTAAGACGCTATATTTCTTATTATCTTAACACATTACCAAATATATCTCTATCTTTTTTACTGTATACATATATTTATTCAGTATGTTTTTTTCTATCATATCTACATTTGTTAATCAAACAATATGTTTCATTTTTTCACACATTGAAACTTCTTCCATTTCATGCTATACTGTAGAAAAATTAGGGGCTTTTTAAAGGAGAATTTATACATGAATGTTAATGAATCAGCTGAAAATTATTTAGAAACCATATTAAGATTAAGCAAAAAGCTTCCTGTTGTTCGTTCTGTTGACATTGCAAATGAACTTGGCTTTAAGAAATCCAGTGTCAGCATTGCCATGAAGAATCTTCGTGAAAAGAATCATATTACTGTAACAGATGCAGGTTTTATCTATCTAACCGATTCTGGAAAAGAAATTGCCGAAATGATTTATGAAAGACATGAATTTTTGTCATCGTGGCTCACCAAACTTGGTGTCCCTGAACAAACAGCCTCTGAGGATGCTTGTAAAATGGAACATATCTTAAGCAAAGAAAGTTATGATGCAATCAAAAACTATGTTAATTCATAGTCTATAATAAGGAAAGGAGCCGCATAAATCGTCATGCTACTCCTTTTCTATTATAAACTATTCCTCTTAGTAAAGCTCATTTATCAGATTCTTCTTTTTATCCTTTAACTGATCAAATAAATAATTTTTCTCTGATATCGTCTTTTGTGCCAAATGTTCACTGATTTCCTGTTTGATTCCTTCGACCTCTTCTAAAAGACCTGATGCAGACATTCGTTTTGCACCAGCTCCCCATATAATCATCTGTTCTAATCTATCAGATGTCGCTACTGTAATATCATACTTTTTTCCATTTTCATGTGTAAATTTCTCAATATATTGATCCGCCGTTTCTGCCTCTCTTGTATAAACTACATGAATATTATGATAGTCAAAGATTTCTCCTTTTCCTCCAGCAACCTTATAGGCATCAAATACAAGAATAAGTTCACATTTTTTATAGCCTTGATAATTACACATAATATCCATCAGTTTGTCTCTTGCACTATCAATATTTACCTTTGCTAATTCATTAAGCTCTTCCCACGCAAAGATAATATTATAGCCATCTACCAATAAATATTCCTGAAGCTTTTTGTTTGTACTATATGTACTACTTCCCTTATATTCATCCTGCGAAGGTGCTGTTATGGTTCGTTTCCATCCAGTTCTCTCTTTTTTAATATTACCAAATGTTCTAGCAAAAATTTCTTCTATTTCCTCTTGTCCAATCACACCTTCTAAATATGCTTTTCTTTCCTTTATTGGCGTAATCGGTTCTTCTTCCACCTTTTCCTCTTTACCTCTTCCATATTCTACATGAGCATAAGAAGGAACTTCATTCCATGGAACTACAAACCCTGCCCCATGCGAACAGAATACAGAGCCTGTCGGATTGTCCACATCACTTTCAGAGTCATATCCCTTCTCTGCAATTACTTCATCTTCATTGTGACATAACTCGTATCCCTTTAATGCACAAAATAATTTACCATGTCCTCTTGTATATGAAATTACCTCTCGTTGATAATTCTGCATGGTAACCACAGGAGCCGTTCCTATAAGAACCGCCATATTATCTTCTATGATTGGAGCATCAAAGTTTCCACACATTCTCTGTATATCCGTCATAGCTCTTCCCACCATTTCCTGAGGAACCTCTAAACGATATTCATACACAGGTTCTAACAATTTCGACTTTACTGCCTTTAATCCCTGACGAACCGCGCGATAAGTAGCCTGTCTGAAATCGCCTCCTTCTGTGTGTTTTAAATGTGCCCTTCCAGCTACTAAAGTAATTCTCATATCCGTAATTTCTGAACCAGTAAGTACTCCCTTGTGCTTCTTCTCCTCTAAATGAGTCAAAATCAATCTTTGCCAATTTCGATCAAGTATGTCTTCACTACAATCCGTTACAAATTCAAGACCACTTCCTCTATCTAACGGCTCCAACATAAGATGAACTTCTGCATAATGACGTAAAGGTTCAAAGTGGCCTATTCCTATCACTGGTTCTTCTATTGTCTCTTTATAAACAATACTACCAGAATCAAATTCCACATCTACATGAAACCTTTCCTGTATCAGACTTTTTAAAATCTCTATCTGCACCTCACCCATAACCTGTGCATGAATTTCTTTCGAATCCTCATCCCATACAATATGTAACTCCGGCTCTTCTTCCTCTAATTGACACAATTGAATATATAGCGTATGAATATTCGTCTCTGCTGGTGTTTTGACTCTGTAAGTCAGCACCGGTTCTAACACTGGCACTTCAGGTTCTTTTTCAATCCCTAACCCTTCTCCACAAAACGTACTAGATAAGCCAGTTACTGCACATACCATTCCAGCCTCTACCTCGTCAGTAAGTTTGTATTGACTGCCCGAGTAAATCCTTATCTGATCTATTTTTTCATTCCACCCCTTCTCATTTCCCTTTTGACCTTCTTTTACATTCGTCAAAAGCTCCTTAACCTTCATTTTTCCACCAGTAATCTTCATATACGAAAGTCTGTTATCCTGCTCATCACGTACAATCTTAAAAACTCTTGCACCAAATTCTTCTGGGTAATTCTTACAAAGCATATCTTCATTCATTGCCATAAGTAATTCTTCCACACCTTCTAGCTTTAATGCAGAACCAAAATAACATGGGAATACTTTCCTCTCGCGAATTGCCTCTCGGATCATTTCCATATCAACAATCCCATTCTCCAGATAAGTCTCCATCAGGTTTTCATCGCAGATTGCTATTTGCTCATAAAACACTTCTGTTTCCTTACCCTGTCCAAAATCAATACAACATTCCGAAAGTTTACGCTGCACTTCACTTAATATATTTAACTTATCTGTTCCATTCTGATCCATTTTATTAACAAATATAAATGTTGGAATCTGATATATCTTCAGTAGCTTCCACAAAGTCTGTGTGTGTCCTTGAATTCCATCCGCTCCACTAATAACCAATATCGCATAATCCAACACCTGCAACACTCTCTCCATCTCTGCCGAAAAGTCAACATGTCCCGGCGTATCCAGTAAAGTTATATTTTTATCAGGAAGTTTAAACTGTGCCTGTTTGGAAAATATCGTAATTCCTCTTGACTTTTCCAGTCGATTCGTGTCTAAAAATGTGTCACCATGATCAACACGCCCATATTTTCTTATACTACCGTTCAAGTACAACAAACTCTCAGAAAGTGTAGTTTTTCCTGAGTCTGTATGTGCTAGAATTCCAACTACTATATTACTTGTTTTCATTTATGTCAAACCTCTTAAAAGCCTAAATTTTCATTGACCAGAATGATTTTTATACGTCCCTTATGTCTTGAAAATCTAGTAGTTAGAAATTGGCAACAAATGGTATCCATGGATTTACAATTTGCACAAGCACCATTCTTTTTACACGGTGTATCAATCGGAAACCTTTGTGCATTGATAGTTGCTGCCTCATTTCTAGCTCTATACATCGCCGCCTCTTCATCCTTTGTCACTTTATTCATGCCAACAATCATAATAATATTTCTTGGACCATAAGCTATTGCCGCAACACGATTTGAATTCCCATCGATATTAACTAAAATGCCATCTTCTGTGATTGCATTGCTACTTGAAAGAAAATAATCACATCCAAAAATTTTCATTTCTGTTTCCCTTTTTTCCTCAGGGCTCTTACATGCATCTCTATTATAAACTACATAATTACCTTCACATACAGCTTTTTTGAGTCCTATTTCTTCTATCGATGCAGAACCTCCCCATCCAACAGAAGCTCCCGTTGGAATAAAATTTAATGCCATTTTCAATGCATCCTCTTTTGTCTGCACAAAATATCCTTCCATATTCCTAGACTGTAATCCTTTAATCACTTTCTCTGCCAACAATTTGTTTCTTACATCTCTGTTTTCATTCATTTGCATATACCTGCCTTTCTTTTTCATTTATCATATGTTTTTATGCCCCTAAGATACTATGAGGCTCTCGTTCATGTATTTTTTCTTTCATTTAAGGATTTTCATCTATCAATCCTAAAAGTGCAATCTGCGCCTAATACTGTTTCTTAATCTTCCCATCATCATTATTAAGATAATAAAGACAGATATGATCGCACAAACCGTTACTACAATTGCTGACCATCCTAAACGAATTACTTCTCTTAAATAATTATCAATGGTTGCTTCAACGGTAATGCATACTCCTGCAATCGTTACAAAGAAATATAACGTACCGGTCAACAAAGATGACGGAAGCTTTTTACTCAGAAACACAGAAAGCTCTAATAATCCAAATGTAACAACCAAAATTGGTAAACCAATCATAATTACCCAATGATCCGAACTTGTTATCAATGAAATCATAAACAAATAATTCCCTATCGCAATAGCATCTAGTAGTAACATTCCGTAAACCGTTATTTTTTCACAGAATATAGCAGCCATAAAAAATACCCATAACGTAATACATACACCATTGACTGGTATTGACCACCAATTACGATTGTACACAAGAATATTTAGTAACGCACAAGTCACCGCTATTGTAAATAGCAATATTGACACAAAGATAATACTCTCTTTCTTACTAACCGTTTCTACCTCACCCTTTTTTTTCGGAAAAGTTTCCTGTGTATTCACTTCCATTTTTCCAGGATGATAAACTATCGTCTCACATAACGGACATTTTTTTAACGTGGCATCTAATTCTACACCACAATTTACACAATATGACATTTTTTCCTCCCGACACACTTATTCTTAATTCTTCCTGCCCCAATACTTATCGGTTACTTTCAATCCTTACATGTATTCCATCCTTTACTAGCTTTCGAAAGAAGAACTGCTCTATTTCTGCTTCCTTGATACTGCTTGCAAAATTAATCGTGAGTGTATCCTGAAAGCTTATAATGGCACAATTGGTTCTAGTAGAAAACGGCTGTCCCATATAAATATCAAAACGTTCTATATATGGCTCCATATCTGGATTAACCTTCATAACTCCCATATTTGTTAATCCTGCTGATGAATTTTTATCCTGTACCATTCGATAAAACTCTCTAACCACAATATCTTTAATAAATAACGGAGCAATCCTAATAATCGGATTTGCTCTTGTTGCATAATTTGTTGTAATATCTCCCCTCATAAACTTTTCAGTTATATAATATCTCATGAAATTATGCACTTGCTCTACAATTTCCTCAAAAGTATACTCGCCAAGTCTTGGATCGATTGACGGATACACCATTGTAATAAAATTCCTTAAAGTCTTTGAAGGGAAAAACTGCCTTAAGTTAACTGGCATTGCAATCTTTACAGGTCTATATCTATAAGGTGAATCCTTCTCTTGTTTTTGCATCAATGCATATAGCAATACTGCATTCAAATATTCTGTTATTGTCACATGATAAGATGCTGCAACTTTTTTCACTTCCTGCACTGAAATAATACCGTCAATGATATTTAACGTATAAAACGGTTCTTTTGTTCCACAAATACGATATGCTTTTTCTCCAATTCGAGGTGGACATACCTTAGCACTTGCATAGCGAATATATGCATCCTCTAATTCTTCAGCATCTGGTTTCTCATCTACATCTAGTACAAAGCCTCCTGGTTTTACAGGTATACCCAACAATCTAAAATAAACTGCCAGCACTGTATGAAGTACATACATGCCACCTGTTCCATCTCCTAAAGAATGATGTGCCTCAAATGCAATTCTCTTTTCATAATAATAGAATCGAATCGGATATCTGTTATTTGACTTAAAGGGCATAGGCATACATGGATTCTTGATATCTTTCATGACAAAAGGACCAGGCCTATTGTTTGGTTCCAAATATCTCCAAAATACTCCTTTCCGAATTGCAACCTTATAAGTCGGAAATCGTTTTAAGCCAATATTAACAGCCTGCTGAAGTATTCTAGGATTAACCTTTTCTTTCAATACTACTGATAAACGATATACAGAGGAAAAATCCCTTCTTTGTAATGTCGGATATACAACAGCAGATAGATCCATTTTATACCATTCATTCTGCTGTATTTCTCTTTCCTTCATGGTAATCTAGCCCTTCTTATTACTGTTCGTTTTCTTCCAGTAATCCCTTTCTTTTCAATGTATTTATTATACTAAATTTCAAATGAAATAGATAGTATTACACTCTAACACATTTTATGTTTTGAATAGTATTATTGTTAATTGGATAAAATATGTAAAACATAACTTGCATTTTTCATTCAGATTTACATAAGTTTTTATAAGATATTGTCATATTTTGTTGTATTTTTGAATTTTTTCCTTCAAAATAGGAGTATTATATTTTCTACCATATGGTGTACATAAATATTACTATTTTTATATTAATTTCCATACCGTTAATCTTTCACAGCCTTACCGTTGTCATTTCATGGCTTAACTGTGGTTCTTACATACCTTATCAGCCATTATTTCATATCCTAACCGTGATTTTTTCATTTAATAACCGTTATTCATTCATGACTTAACCGTGATTTTTTCATAGCAAAATGGCTCTATCTCATATAAATACTGGGTTCTACCATATCCCTCATACATAATCATACATATCATACATTTTCATACTTAATATCATACTATTTCATACAACATAGTTGTAGAAAATTATAATTAAACCAATCATATTCATTAGATAAATACTTTTAGGCAATATAACTTGCTTTCCATTTGAATGTTTATAGCAATATAGTTAATAATATAAATAACCAAATTGAAATGTTTCATTTACCGTTATTTATTCATATCTTACTAAATCTCTATGAAAGGCTTTATTTGCTGTATATTTTATACCGTCAATTTATCATAGCTTAACAGAAAATATTTTATTAAATAAAAAATGAACCGTAATTTTTTCATTTCTTGACAAATTATTACCGTAAATTTTTTATACCTTTTTGACTCATCTGCTTAAAATATCTCTATTTTGAACCGTAATTCTTTCATAGCTTTCAAATTGTTCTACATAAAAGTAAATTTTGACATTGTATAACCGTGAAAATTTCATATCTTACTTAAAATACCGTTGAATTTTCATATCTTATCTCGAAATAGCGTAAAATCAAGGGTTTTAAAAAACAAGATAAGATTAAAAAAACAATTAAATGACTACAAGAGTCAAATAATATAAATATATTTACCGTCATTTATTCATTCCTTTAAAAAGCTGTATATAATAAAATGCTTAAAAATTCAACTTACCTAACAGTTATTTTTTTATATCTTATGCATTTAAGCATTTCACCGTGATTTTTTCACACCTAATATGACTACACAAGTCAAAAACGCTATAAATACCGTAATTAACTAAAAAGTAACGTTAGTTCTACTGAATAGTAGAATATTTCAATATAAAAAAGACCGATAAACGGTCCTTTTTACTATAAGCCGTATTCATCAATAAAATTATCTAATAGTGTTTGAATTAATTCATTGAAAGAACCACCATTTTTTGCACAGTAATTTTCTGCAATTTTTACAGAAGTAGGTTTAAGTACAAGAGATTTTCTCATAGACTTTGCTTCGTTCTTAGGTGCAAAGATATTTGGAATATTTTTTTTACCTGTAGAAGGTTTTGCAGTTGGCTGAGTAGTTGTAACCGTTGGAGGTGCTGTATATACAACCTCTTGAGTGCTAGGTGCAGGTGCAATTTTAACAGGAACTGGTATTGGAGTTGTCTGCGGTTGTTGTACTTCAACTACGGGTTCCAATATCGGTTCTTCATAAACAGGTTGAGGAATAACAGCAACCGGGGTTGCTAGTGGTTTTTGAATAGGTTCTGTTGTAGTTGGAACTTCATTTCTAACAGGAATAGAGGTGATAGTTAGAGGTGTTTCAACTTTAACAGGAACGGGTTCAGTTTTAACCTGAGTTTCCGTTATCACAGAAGCAGATTCTGTGATAACTGGAGTAAGCTCGGATACATTTGTAGCCTCGGTTATCATAGGACTAGACTCTGTTGCAACCTGAGCTTCGGTTATAAAAGGAGTAGAATCTGCAACAACAGGTGTTTCGGATATTACAGGAGCTGAATCAGAAACATCCTGAATCTCGGTTATGACAGGAGCTGGAGCTTCAACAACCGGAGATTCAACCTTTATAGGTGCAGGTATCGGAGTTTCTATTGGCTTTTCTTGTGTTTCTTTTGTGCTTTTTTCTTCTTTGGCTGGAGGTTTAACACCAGCAGTCTGTATATCTGTAATATTTTCTACCTGATGACCTGAGTCTAATGCCTTTTGTTTTGCTCTTTTAAATTGATTCATTTAGAAAACCTCCCGTGATACTAATTCTTTAACAACTCTTCTTACCGCAATGGCAGCTTGATGCTGTGGCTGTAAGACGACAATTGGTAAATGGCTCAGGGATGTGTCTTTCATGGCAACAGAGCCAGGAATAGGTGTTTCAACTAAAATATCTTTAAATTCTTCTTCGGATAAATAGTAATCCTGAAGATCTTTTGCAAGATTAATTCGTTTATCAAAATTGTTTATTATTAATGCTTTTATATTATTTTCAATACCCAAATCTTCAATATTTTCTTCCCAAAGGAATGAGAACAATTCAGCTCCTTGAATAGCATTCAAAGATACATCTGAAACCAAAATAATGGAATCTACAAAGTAAAAAATATTCTGATTTACAACACCTAAATTTGGATTGGTATCAAAAATAACATGTGTGTATTGAGAGAAGAAATCGCTGTTTTTAGAGAAATAGTTAGCTAAAAGCTTTTCTCTACCTGCAATACTGACAAGTTGCATTTCTGTTTTAATTAAAAGGATATTAGATGGAATTATGTCAACATTTGGCAACTCATCAATAGCACCCTTAACAATAAGCTCAGATGGATCAATTTTTTTGTTCTCAAATATTGTACGAATGTTATTTCTATTCATATCAGAGCAATCAATACCAATGTCATTAGTTAAGTTACATTGTGGATCACCGTCAACTAATAAAATCTTATTATTTGGATCCAAAGCCAGTGTGCCTGCTAAATTGAAGCAAGTTGTTGTCTTTCCGGTTCCGCCTTTTAGTGTTCCAAAAGCAATTGTTTTCATAAATCTACTACCCTTCTTACTTGTTTTAAGTCATTTTAGTCACAATATATGAAAAAAGAATATCATATATTGCGTTTTAGTATTAATAATATAGCACAAACTTTATCATATATCAAGTATCTTACTTTATTTTATGTTAATTATTATATTACACATTATCATAATGTACACATTTAATAATTTACATTATACAACAATGTGTATTTATACTATTATTAGAAAAAGTAATACCATTTACATTTCGAACACATTTTAAAATGTCCTATAGAATATATAATACAATGTAATACAAAATATATTAAAAAATACACCACATCTAATAACAAGTAATACATTACATAATATACGCAAGAATATAGAATGTAATGCATTACAACTATTTTAATAGGAATTGCCGCAATTCACATAATAACATAAAAATTAATAATATCACGTCTATTACCAAACGTATTACTAATTGTATTTGAATTAGTAATATATTATCATATATATATATAATATATGTGTAATACTAATATATCATATATATACAAGATACATTACGTGTACAATGTATACGATGTAAAAGTGATGATAATGCAAGCCTTATTTGTAATAGTAATGGAATGTATATATCAAAATAGTTATATTATTATTATAAATATTAGTAAACGTATTGATGTTAATATGAAACATACTAATAATATCACATACAGCAATAAGATGCTTATTGCAAATGGAAATAACAACAATAATATCATTACACCGTGTAATACAAATAATAATACTAAAAATAATAGTAATCTTAATTGTATTACATATTGATGCAAAAGTAAAAGTAACCCTAAGTATAATACATAATGTATTATATAATATATTAAAAAAATATATTCACCAACGTATAACATACAACACCATGAAATTAAAATTATATCATGCCATACAATGCGTTATACTATTTAGCATATATCTTGTAATACATAATATACAATAAAATAATTAAAAAAATTATTACTCTCTTGTAAAATGTAAAGATATAAATGATAAGATAAAATATATCATTTATTATAATAAATAATAAATGATAGCATATAAAATATAATACATAAAATTTGTTGAATAATCAAGCTTTTTTTGATATAATAATTACGTTTATAGTATTATTATATCAAAAAAATTAGATTCATTTATTGTTAAAATACAAATAAGTCAATGAAATTTATAATATATTACATAATATATTATAGAATATAACTTACCATGAAGTGTTTTAACAATAAAGCCCTTTACATATATTATAAAATGCTTCTTTTATAATATATGTAATAATAGATAATATACTCTATATTACAAAATGAAATATAATACATTGTTTCTTGCAAATGTATTATAATATGTTATATAATACAAAAAGTTTTTTTAAAATATGTTCAACAATATAGTACGTAATATATCATAATATATAATATGCAATGTATTTGTGGCAATGTTATATAATGTATTACAATTAGTAATGTTATATACATGGTATAAATAATATAATAATAAGGTTAGTATATATAGTAATATAATGATTTTATAAATTATTGAAACTAAACATAATAAATTATAAAATATATTACATAATGTATGAGAAAATGTAATGGAAATTATATCATGTAATATATACTCTATAAAAAAAACCCATCTATAGATGGGTTTATCTTAGTCAGATAATGGAGTTGTATAAGCAAGCCATAAGTCAAAATAGGAATCAAAAGATAAAATAGATTTACCTTTTACACCTAAACCATCAGGGGTTCTTGTATACCAACCATTAAGTTCTTGCATTTTAGGATCAGGAGAATTGATACAAACCCACATTTTATCGCGGTAATTGCGGATTTGAGTTTCTGGAATGACATATCTATTATATACCTGCTTGAAATATACGTGACAAGGAGGAAAAATGGAAAATGTCGCATTTTGCTGACGAATATCATGTACGGAGTGTGTTACACCGGATGAATCAATTAATTCATAGTATGTTGTCAATAACATCCAACCATTATAAGAATCACTTGCAATCCAAATGGGCTCACCCATATGTTGCGCAAGTTCCTGAGGAAGGATTTCAATATTTTTTATTTGTGATTGTGTAGAAATAAATTCAATGGCTGTTCTTTTGGGGTCATCTGAAAGACCTTTTAAATAGTCGATGGTAACATGAAAAAGCTTTGAAAGAGCTTCTATTTTTTCGGGAGAAGGAATCTTAGCTAAAGAAGGATTTTTATGTTCCCAACTGGCAATGGTTGAGGTTGGGATTTTGCTTGTTTGACCTAAAGTCTCACCTAATTTTTCGCCTAATTCTGATTGAGACCATCCTTTTGCGGTACGTAATGCTCTAAGTCTAGTATTTAATTTATAACCAATAAACTGATTTGGTTGAGACAAAGAATTATGATTTTTTGCGTTGCTTATTTTGGCTAGCGGATCGCCTTTTCTAATTTGCTGTGTATGATTTTTATATTCCATATATTTCTACCTCCATAGAATTATTATTAAAGAGAAATGGTATAAAGTCAACAAAATTCTACTAAACAGGAAATATATTATAAGAAAGACAATGATTTACATAACATATTTATATAATAATATCTGTTATGTAAAAATATTTATGAAAGAAATGTATCATTATTAACATAAATAACTTTCATAAATTAAAAGAAATGAAGGTATAAAAGAATAACGGTAAAGATATAAATGGAATTTATAGAGTAATTGAGTCAATTGAAGACTAAAATTTATAGTAAAATCAAAGAAATTGTATGTGAAAGACAAATAAGATTGGTGACTCAATATGTCAATATACTTAAAATATATAAAAGTAATAATACAAATATATTCAAAATGATAATTGACTCAATGAGTAAAAAGTAAAAAACAAGAAAAAGTAGAGAACAAATAAATTTTTTATAGATATGAAAAAATGACGGTTATTTGGTTTAAAAAAGTATAATAAAGAATGGAAAGTAGAATATGAAAAATATAAATAAAGATTTATGCAGAAAAAACAAAAAAAGAAAAAAAGAAAACATTTGAGAAAAATTGCTAAAAGAATAGAGACATAAAATATATGTTATGCCATAAGAAAATTTTATGTTTTTACTAATATGTATGAATAGGTAGGTGGAGATTAAGCAATAGCGAAGATTGATAATGTGTGATAATTATGAGATACAAAAAAGGAAGGGAGTAAGAAAAATGGTGCGCCGTTAGACGCACCATTTTAATAGTGTGTGCCAAGCAAGGCATTCTTTGATAAGGTAAATCATGACAAGTTAATGCAGATACTTAGGGAGCAGATAAACGATAGCACTACATTAAACCTTATACGCAAATATCTGCGTGCAGGAGTAATGGAAAACGGATTGGAGAAAGCAACAAAAACTGGTGTACCACAAGGCGGACTGCTATCAGTTATCTAAACAGAAAGTATCAAATGGGATTTAGCCATGAAGATATTTACAAAGTAGCCAATTTCAGACATGGATGGTACAGAAGAAGTGGTATGAATGTTGTAAATTTCATTATCAGTAAAGAGTTGCTTGAAACAAAAATAAAGGACTCAGCAGGGTTGCTAAATCCTTTATCTTATTACCTAAGTAATGTTGAAATGTAAGTTGTAGAGCCGTATACGAGACACGTACGTACGGATCAAAGAGAGGGAAATAGCATTTACTGTTATTTCTCTACTCTATTATCTTGCAAGAACTTCTATAATCTCAGCAACATACATTGTATGCATATCACCATCAGCATACCATTTATCCTTTATTTCTGGAGAAAGAAAGGAAGCTTCAGTAATACGAGTTGCTGAAAGCTTTTGACAAAGAAATACAAGATTTCCTTCATCAATATATGGTATTCCATGTTTTCTTCCAACAGTAAGTCCAGCATTGGTTATTTTATCTTCTGTTCTACCTGAATGGCTTCCACAGTAACTCATTTCTTTACGATATTTTTCGTCTAAAAAGGTAAGCGAAAAGAAATCACTATGATCAATTAATTCTTTTGTATATCGGGAATCACGGATAAAGACATAGACGACATCTTTTCCCCATAAGACACCCATTCCTCCCCAACTGATGGTCATGGTGTTTGTGTTTTGCTTGGAACCGGCAGTAACGAGCGCCCATTCCTTTCCGAGTTTGGTAAATGGATTACAGTCCAGCATTTCAATTGGACAAGGTTGAAAATCATGCATATCTTGCACTTCCTTTCTAAAAAGATATATATATATATTATTCATTATATAGTTTTTTTGAGATTTTTCTAATTAAAGAAGCAATCTCAGCAGGCGATTCAGGGCAATTATTAATAATCCAGCGTTTAATCATGCAATAGGCACCATCTAGTATAAAAAGTTGTGTATATGAATAGCTAGAGAATGAGAAAGCAGAACTAGAATCGAGCTTAGAGCGTTTGATTACACTAGGAATACTCATAAGCTTGTTCTCGAACTCTGGGTCAATGTTATATAACATTAAAATCTGGCATAAATCAAGATTATCTTTCAGATGAGTAAGTACTTTAGTAAGTTGGACATCTTTATCAGAATCATTATCAGAAGAAGTATGTGTGGATAAAATATCTTCAATATCAGCAAATAAATCATCTTCAATATCTTTTAACAAAGCATATTGAGAATTGTAATGTTTATAAAAGGTAGAACGATTTACATCAGCATTCTCACATAAAGTACGAATAGATATTTTTTGAATATTTTCTGTTTTTAATAATTCAATAAGGCTTTTTTTTAATAAACGCTTAGTCATTTCGACCCTACGATCAAGCTTTTGTCTCATAGTAACTCTCCAAATCAATATTATGTAAATATTTATATTTATAATTTTATATGATTTATTACAAAATGTAAATATAATTGAGTTTTAAATATCTTTAAGGGTGATTTTGCGTTACTGGAACTGTGTGAAAAGTAACCATTTTGAAATTTGCTATTTAAACACCACTTAGTATTTATGGTTAAATTCGTAAGAAAATGTAGTGTGGATAAGCAAAAAAAGATTGCATTGAAAAACAGGCAAAACAAATGTAGTACAAAAAGTATTCTGATATATAGTAGTCTATGGCATAGTATATGTATTACTAAATATGGGATAGTTCGGTGAAATATATAAAGAATTACAAATAGTAATATATAAAGATTACAAAATGCATAAATAGGAAATAAAAGAGTATTTTTACCAAAAAACTGTTATAATGGATTATAAAAATAGTAGAAAAATTGAATCAGAAATGATTTGGTATCAGAGGTAAATATGAATACAAAGCATGAAATAAGTGAACTTGATGAATTATTGCATGAATTACTGAATATTGGAGAAATGATGCTAATAGCTGGCGGAGAAATAAAGAGGGTAGAAGATACGTTAATAAGAATGGGAGTAGCGTATGGTGCCAAAAAAATGAACGTATTTGTAATTACATCCAGCATTGTTGTTACTATGGGGTTTGCGGATGGAACGGAGTTGACACAGACAAGAAGAATCATAGATGAGTCGGGAACCGATTTTAAAAGACTGGAAGCTTTAAATGAATTAAGTCGTTCTTTTTGTAAGAATCCAATGACAGTGGATGAGCTTCGGAATAGAATTACCGTTTTGGATAAAAAAACTTCACAGTTGCAAAGCTGCATAGGAAGTGCAATAGGTGCAGGCAGTTTTGCATTGTTTTTTGATGGTGCATTAGAAGATGGTATCGTAGCTGCTGTTTTTGCGATTATAATTTGTTTTTTGAAAAAATATTTAAAGCCAATTTGCCCAAATAATGTGATATTTAATGTGTTATGTTCGTTTATAGCGGGCGTTGGAATCTGTTTTTGTGCCAGTTTTTTTGAATCTCTACATGCGGATAAAATTATGATGGGGGATATTATGTTATTGATTCCCGGAATCGCCATGACCAATTCCATTCGTGATGTATTAGTTGGAGATACAATAGCAGGTGTGATGAAGTTTGTTGAATGCTTTTTATGGGCAGGTGCAATTGCATGTGGTTTCATGCTTGCAATTCAATTAATAGGAGGCTGAGATGGAAAAAATAATACTTCAATTACTAACGGCATGGATAGGTTCTGTTAGCTTTAGTTTTGTGTTTAATCTTAGAAAACGACTTATACCGATTGCTTCACTTGGAAGTGTATTGTGCTGGGGAATTTATTTGCTGGGCGCACATTATTATAATGAAGAGTTCATTCCCTGTTTGCTGGCATCAGCGGTCGCTGCCCTTTATGCAGAGATTTTGGCAAGAATAAAAAAGGCACCGGCTACATTATTTCTTATAACCGGTGTTTTGCCTGTAATACCAGGAAGTAAGTTATATTATACGATGAGTAACGTAGTTTATAAGGATTGGCAGTTGACAAAGAAGTATGGTATGTTAACGCTTGAATCGGCAATAGCGATAGCGATCGGAATTAGCATCATATGGGCATTTAGTGTCATGATGCAGAATGTTCTGCGAAAGATAAGGACGGACATTGATATATAGAAAATTATTCTAAAAAAAGAGGAATGTTTATGTAGCAAATTACCATTTGTGATGCGGAGGCTAAAATATTAAATGATTATGATACAAAGTAACATAGGAGGAACAAAAAGCTTGCTCTTATGTCTTTTGAAACAGTAATTCTCTTAATATCTGTAAACCGGTTTTATAATCTTCTATTTTTTCAGTAGAGATTAGAGAAACACGGATAGCATTTGGTATAGCTTCAGAGCCTACAATAAAGCGGTCAGCTCCATATACTTGAAGATTGTGAGATAGAGCAAGGGCTTCAAATTGTGCTGGAGTCATATGCTTCGGAATCTGAATCCAACGAATGGGACTGTGGAAATCACCAGTATTTTCACAGTCCTTTATCATTTCATCAAAGAGTTGATTGCGGTGTTCTAAGTCTTGGATACGAAGTCTGCGTATTTCATCAAAACGTCCTGACAGAATAATCCTTGTAAAAAGCTGCATCATTAGGGCAGGTGGAGCAATCTGCATACCATAGAGACTTTCTTTTATAAGGGGGTATGCTGTCTGTGGACAATGTATTACAGCAAGACGTAATCCTGGAGCAAGAACCTTTGAGGTACTTGAAATAAAGATACCTTGGTTTGGTGAAAAAGAAGTAATGGATGGTAAGGGGGTTGGCAAAAAGAGAGAGTATATAGCATCTTCTATGAATGCCATTTTTTCTTTTTTACAAAAGTTGGCAATAAGTTTTCGCGTTTCAATAGATAGTAATTCGGAGGTCGGATTATGAAAATCAGGAATAAAATAAAAGCCTTTAACATTTTGTGTTTTTTGAGCGTATTGAAGAACGTTTTCGGTTATGTTTCCCTCCTCTAAATGAAGCGGTACTAAGTGAATGCCGAGAATTTTAGCAGCAACCTTTAAACCGGGATAAGTAGTTGGCATGGTTGCAATACGGTCGCCTGCTTGGAAAAGGGCAGAAAGGGTTGCAAAAATAGCATTTTGGCTTCCGGTGCTGTATAAAATGTGTTCTTTTGAAGACGAAAGCGAGAAACAGGAGAGCCAATGCTGTGCAGCCTGAATTTGTAAATCATCGTATTCTATAGTGCCATATTGGAGCAGTTTGTAAAAATCAGGTTCGGTTGCCATCGTTTGTAGATATGCAGAAACGTATTTATTAAATTCTACATTTGGTAAAATAGCACCCATTTCAATAATGTTATGAGTTGGGTTATTTAGCATTAGCATACTGTTCGAAGCAGCGTCTGAAGATATATATGTCCCATTGCCGACAACACTGCATATTAGTCCTCTTTGCTCACAGAGCTTAAAGGCTCTAGTGATGGTACTTAGATTGATGTCTAAGAAATCAGCAAGTTCTCTTTGAGGAGGTAATTTTGTACCGGGAGTTAGCTTTCCGCTTAAAATATCAGCCTCTAAGGTGTCAGCAAGATAGATATAGATTGGTTTTTTTGTATCCGTGAGAATTGGTTTCCAACTCATTGGATAGTTTTCGAATGAATTAACAGGCATGGTGAAATACTCCTTCCTAAAATATTGTCTTGCATACAATTTTACGATTGTATGCATAAGAATTCAAGAGTATGATAGAGAAAATTTAATTGCTCATTATTACACAGAAAGGTAGGCGAATATTATGAACCATATCGTATCAGAGAGAATTAGGCAGACACCACCATCTTTTATCAGAGGGATTTTGAAGGTTGCAGAGAGTGAGGATGTTATTTCTTTTGCAGGGGGATTGCCAAATCCAATTTCGTTTCCGCAAGAAGCACTCAAGAAGTCCATGAATAGGATAATTACAGAGTATGGAAGTCGTGTATTTCAATATGCATCAACAGCTGGATTATTATCGTTACGTGAATATATCGCGGAAAAATATAGGGGTCAGTACAACCTAGATGTGTGTGCAGAGGACATCATTATAACGACAGGATCTCAACAGGCGCTTGATTTAATTGGTAAAGTATTAATAGATAAAGGAGATTCTGTTTTGTTGGAAGAACCGGGTTATTTAGGTGCAATTCAGGCATTTTCGCAGTATCAGCCAAATTTTTGTGGTGTAGCTTTACAAGAGGATGGACCAGACATTGCGCAGTTTGAGGAAATTTTGCAAAATCGAAAAGTAAAGTTTGCCTATGTAGTACCAAATTTCCAAAATCCAACAGGGATTACCTACTCTGAGGAAAAGCGTAAGGCAGTTTTAGCACTGGTAAGAAAATATCATTGTATTCTGGTTGAGGATGATCCTTATGGAGAATTGAGCTTTGATGGGAAGGTAAGAGGGTATATCAGCAAGGGGGAGTTGAATGAGAGCATTTTGCTTGGCAGTTTTTCTAAAATTGTAACGCCGGGGATGAGGCTTGGATTCATGATTATTAAGAATGAGAGACTTCGGAAATACATCAATACGGCGAAGGAAGCGGCTGATTTGCACTCCAATATTTTTGCACAATATTGCTTATATGATTATGTATTACATAATAACTTACAAGAACACATACAGAATATAAGATATTTATATAAGGAGCAATGTGAATCAATGATAAAAGCGATGGAGATGTATTTCCCTAAAAACATAACATTTACTAGACCACAAGGTGGAATGTTTATATGGGCTATTTTGCCGGAGGGACAGAGTGCAAAGGCTTTGTTTGAACAGGCAATACTGAAAAAGGTTGCTTTTGTACCAGGTGATCCGTTTTATACGGATGGAAGAGTAGCCAATACCATGCGACTGAATTATACAAATGCATCAAAAGAAATAATGGTAGAGGGAATAAGGAGAATTGGAGAATTGTGTAAATAGTGACATGATATATGTATATAAAAGTAAGGCTGCGTACGATTAAGAATGTACGCAGCCCTGTTTTTAGATATTCTGTAGAAAATCCACATCAAAATCTAAAATGGCGTGATGTATTTGAGCTATAAATTCTTGCTTCTCTTCCGGGAACTGATAGTTGCCGCAGAATTTTTCAGGCTATGTACTTTGGTACAATAATTTCTGTTTCCATCATCGGTTCCAATCGCAGTAAAAAGAGTATCTAATTCAAGCGCATCATAATCAATGGATTCTACAAAAAAAGTAACAGTGTCCAGCATGGTCTCTTCATCGTGGAAATGTATACGGGCATAGTTCCAATCAAGTCCTTCTATGACAGGAAATTCAAAGGTTGTGGTATGCATAGTATCTATCGGTGTGGTTGTTTCACGAAGAAGAGAGGAATTTAACAACTCTTTTATCAATGCCTCAAGTTTATAACAGTCAATGGGCTTTTCTAAAAAGGCGGTAAAGCCTTCTTCCATATACCGTTTCTTTGCGCCAACAATGGCATTTGCGGAGTAGGTATACTGCTCGAGTGTACCAATTGGTGTGGAATCAACGATTTCTTGCTGTAACTCGAAGGAGAACTCGCTACCTTCTCCATAAACACTATGCACCTTTAATTCGCTGTGTAGTAAGGAAAGAAGCTGTTTGGTAATGCTCATGCCAAGTCCTGTACCTTCAATGTTACGGTTTCTTTTTTCTTCGATTCGTTCAAAGGGAACACATAATTTTTGTAAGTCTTCTTCTTTGATTCCGATACCGGTGTCTTTTATGTTAAAATAAAGTCTTGCTATGTTTGTGCTTTCCGAAGGAAGCAAAGCGATTTCTAAGGTAACAATTCCGTTTGGTGTGTATTTTACAGCGTTGTTTAACAGATTTACAAGAATCTGACGGATACGAATATCATCACCCATGAGTGATTTCGGAATGTTTTCGTCGATAAGGGTCTGGAAAGTTATATCTTTCACACGAGCCTTGAAGGAAATCATATTTGTAACATCTCTTAGGAGGGCACGGAAATCATATTCGGCTGAAATGACGCTAAGCTTTCCTTTTTCAATTTTACTTATGTCCAGAATATCGTTAATAATACTGAGCAAAGATTTAGCGGCACTTTCAACATCTTTGGCGTATTGTTTAATGGAGGTTTCCTTAGATTCTCTTAGTATCAATTCATTCATACCAGAACAGCAGTAATAGGGGTTCTTATCTCGTGAGACATATTAGCCAAAAAGTTTGTTTTAGCTTCGTTGGCAGTGTCTGCACGCTTTTTTTCTTTTTCTAACTGCTCTGCTAACAAAGCATCTGGATTTTCCGTGGTCATATAGATACCAAGATTAAGCAGTACCATTCCTATACAGGTAATTAAGGAATCTGGAATTATTTGATAGACAGCAACTGGTATTTCACTGAGTAATGCGATATAGATTGCTTTTTTCTTCTTGGTTGGAAGAAGCTTACCATATTGAACCATCAGACGAATAATCATAAATAAGTAAATTGCAACACCTAAGTAGGTCATAAATGCAGCCGGGCCATAAGAGTAGTTGCTTCGTTTGGATTCAATATAAGAAAGCGGTAAAAAGATAACTCCTAAAATAGTAATAATTAGGGGGATTATGGTAAATTGATAATGTTTAATATTTTTGCCTATTTCTTCCTTGATTATGGTTTCTATATATTTGTATGCGGTGTAGAAAATAATAAGCATCAATCCCATATAAAAGATATGGATGATTCTGTTTGTAATTGCGGATACCGTATTCAGATGATTGACAGTATATACAGAGCAGATGTCAAAGATTAACTGAAAAAATGTGGTAACCAGTAATATGGAAAAACATTTCGAGGACTTATTTCTTTTTCTGCCGGATGAAAAAGAAAGAATGCCAATAAATAATACAAAAATCGCACATGCAATTTGTGTTTTATACATATGTATTTCCTACGACATTAGCAATTACGATTGACGGTGATGATTCTTTTAACTCCTGAAAAGAAATACATTCTATATCATTATAATAAGTAACTTTAAATCTCTAGTTTAAGAGCTGGTACAATTCGTTGTTAATTCTGTTTTCTTCTCCGATTAATACAATATTATTGCTCATAGCATATTCATCCACTTTAATATCAGACAATGTATAGTTTTTATAATATTATATCAGAGAAATATTAAGCGTACTAGTATTTATCATAATAGAAGGGTAGATTGACCGTGTAAAATATTTAGAGTAGAATGAGCGAAGAAGAATTAATATTAAGATATTTATATTGATGATAAATGAAAAGGAGTAAAAATGAGACCATTATTAATGATTATATATGTATTCATAAAAACGATATGTTCTTATCCGATAAGAGCATATAACAAAGCCGTTTATAAAGAAAGTAAAAAGAGATTTGATAAAAATTATGATATGCTCCATAAGATGGTATATCGTATGCTGAAAATAGCAGGTATTCAAGTAGAAGTTGAGGGTAGTTGTCAGTATGAAGAGAAAAAGCCATTGCTGTTTGTTGGAAATCATAGAAGTGATTTTGATAGTCTGATTATGATTGCATACTTAAAAAGACCTATGATATTTATTGGAAAGAGTGAGATTAAGAAGATGCCATTTATTGGGAAATGGTTTGAGGATATTGGATGTATTTTCATAGACAGAGAGGACGCAAAAGAGTCTTTGAATGCAATTTTAAAGGGAATTGAGCGAATAAAAGAAGGATATTCTCTCGTAATATTTCCAGAAGGTGGAAGAACAAGGGAAGATGGGATTCGTGAATTCAAATCGGGAAGCTTGAAGCTGGCAGCAAAAACAGGTGTAGATATTGTACCGGTAACCTTTTATAAGACAGAGGATTGTTATGAGAGGAATCATAAAATAGTGTCTGCGCAGGTAAAAATGGCAATTGAGGAACCTATTAATGTGGAAAAAGAAGCTTTGAAGAGTACGGTTGCGATTGCTGGCTTTGTGCAGACAATTATAGAAGAAAAGTATAATAAATATAAAGAAATGGAAAGGATAGGTTAATTATGAGAATCGTGAATTTAATGGAAGATACCGATGGTGGAAATGGATGCGTATTTGAACATGGCTTGAGCTTTTATATAGAAACAAAAAAACACAAGTTATTATTAGATACGGGAGCATCAGAAGCAACACTAAAAAATGCTCAAAAGCTTGGAATTGACTTAACACAGGTAGATATGGTTATTTTAAGCCATGGACACTATGACCATTCCGGTGGAATTATGGCATTTACAAAGCTGAATCAAACAGCAAAGATTTATTTACAAAGGTCAGCAGGCTATGATTATTATAATCTGAAGGATGATAAAGAAAAATATATTGGTATAGATAAAGCAATTCTAGAGCTTCCACAGGTGCAGTTATTGGATGGAAATTGCAGGATTGATGAGGAACTGTTCTTGTTTACTAATGTAACAGGAAGAAAATACTGGGCAAAAAGTAATCTTCTGCTAAAGCGTAAAGTTGATGGAGAATTTGTGCAGGATAATTTTGAACATGAGCAGTGTTTGGTGATTACAGAAGACAATCAGCATGTCTTACTATCCGGTTGCGCGCATAATGGCATTTTGAATATTCTGGAAGCGTATCATACTTACTTTGATAAGCAGCCAAGTATGGTAATCAGTGGCTTTCATTTGATAAAAAAGGAGCCTTATGAGGTAGAAGAGATTCAGACGATTCAGGAAACGGCAAGAGAGCTGCAAAAGTATAATACTGTGTTCTATACCGGGCATTGTACAGGAGTGGAAGCCTTTGAAATTATGAAAGACATCATGCAGGAACAGGTAGTATT